>NZ_CAUQWY010000002.1:0-145175 GCF_963521865.1 uncultured Streptococcus sp. | reverse complement strand
TTGATTCATAATTCATAGTTTTATTGTATCATATTTTTGTTTCGCAGGAAGTCTAGTGGATGAACGCCTTTTTAGAAGAGCTTTCACAAGTTTATCCAGATGATTATCTTTTACTTGTCATAGACAATGCTATATGGCATAAATCAAGTACCTTAAAGATTCCGACTAATATTGGCTTTACCTTTATTCCTCCATACACACCAGAGATGAACCCCATTGAATAAGTGTGGAAAGAGATTCGTAAACGTGGATTTAAGAATAAAGCCTTTCGAACTTTGGAAGATGCCATACAAGGACTGGAGAAGGAAATGATAAAGTCCATCGTTAATCGGCGATGGACTAGAATACTTTTTGAAAACAGATGAGTATAAGTTAGAACAAGGAAAACATTACAATGTAACCATCATTTACCTTGCAAAAAAACTTATCAGAATGCTGTTTTATCTTCTCAAAAACGAGCTACCCTTTGACGAACAAAAAGTGATGTAACTTCTGAATTTGACACAGGATTACCTTTGAAAAAATGGATTTTTTCAAGGGATTTTTGACGTGCTCTAAAATCAGCAAATTTGGAACAAGAAATATTTTAGATAAAACTATTGACTTTTCTTATAGTTTGTCTTTTTTAATCATATATCTAAAATTTAATACTCATTTCTGCCGTTTTAGATATAGCTATTGAAAATACACTCTCTTCAGCGAATGTTTCTTTTATTTTCTATCCAATGTCCTGACTGCTGCCTGATAGGTTTGCTCCATCAGCATGGTAATGGTCATAGGACCGACACCTCCAGGAACTGGCGTAATATGGCTAGCAAGTGGGGCAACTGCCTCATAATCCACATCCCCACAGAGCTTGCCATTTTCATCACGATTCATCCCAACGTCAATGACTACCGCACCTGGTTTGACAAAGTCAGCAGTCACAAACTTGGCACGACCGATTGCTACCACCAGAATATCCGCTTTAGCAGCAACCTTAGCGAGATTATGGGTGCGTGAGTGAGTCAAGGTCACTGTTGCATTCTTGGCCAACAGAAGCTGAGCCATGGGTTTTCCAACAATGTTTGAACGACCGATGACGACCGCATTTTTACCTTCTAGTTCAATCCCATATTCATGAAACATTTCCATAATTCCTGCAGGTGTTGATGGAATCATAACTGGATGTCCAGACCAAAGGCGTCCCATATTTAGAGGATGGAAACCATCCACATCCTTTTCTGGGTCAATAGCCAATAAAACCGCCTCTTCATCAATGTGTTTTGGTAAGGGCAACTGGACCAAAATCCCATGCCAAACTGAGTCTTGATTGTATTTAGCAATCAGGTCTAACAATTCCTCTTGAGTAATGGTCTCTGGAACTCGCACTACTTCGCTACGAAAACCAGCCGCAAGAGCTGACCTTTCCTTGTTGCGAACGTAGACTTGGCTGGCTGGATTGTCCCCAACCAAAATCACTGCCAAACCAGGCACTAGACCTGTTTCTTCCTTTAATTTTGCAGTCTTTTCAGCCAGCTGTCCCTGCAATTTGGCCGCTAGAGCCTTCCCATCAATAATCTGTGTCATATCACTTCTCTTTTCTTACAAATATCTTTAATTATACCAAAAAATACAATGTAGCTCTAACACTTCTTGACTAGGTCATCCTATAGCTTCAAACTATAAGAAAAAGCCCTGGTTGAGCTTTTCACTATTCTTCTCTTGAAAGTTTAAAGTTGACTACAAATAGCTAAACAAAGCTAACTTATAAAATCTTACTCAAGAAGTCTTTAGTCCGTTGTTCTTGGGTTTGTTCAAAAATCTGCTCAGGTGTCCCATCTTCAACAACCACACCGTCTGCCATAAAGATGACACGATCTGCAACCTCACGGGCAAATCCCATTTCATGAGTTACAATAACCATAGTCATCCCTGACTTGGCAAGGTCTTGCATAACAGCCAACACCTCACCTACCATTTCAGGATCCAGGGCTGAAGTTGGTTCGTCAAAGAGCAAAACATCAGGTTCCATGGCCAACCCACGCGCGATGGCAATTCGTTGTTGCTGGCCACCTGACAAACTCTGTGGATAAGCAGTTGCCTTATCTGGCAAACCAACTTTTTCCAAAAGTTCCTGAGCTCTCTTCTCTGCAACTTCCTTACTTTCACCTTTTGTCTTGATAGGAGACAAGGTAATATTTTCCATCACAGTCATATTAGGAAAGAGATTAAATTGTTGGAAAACCATGCCCATCTTCTCACGCATAGCAAACAGGTCATTCTTCTTATCCGTAATATCGACTCCCTCAAAGATAACCTTCCCCTTGGTCGCTTCTTCTAACAAATTCATAGAGCGAAGCAAGGTAGATTTTCCACTCCCCGAAGGACCGATGATAACAACAACTTCTCCACGTTTAATCTCAAGGTTGATGCCCTTCAATACTTCATTCTTTCCAAAAGATTTATGTAAATTTTCGATTTTTATCAAGGTTTCTGTCATTATTTCTTATCTCCTTGTCCCATACGTTTTTCAAAAGCTTTCAAGGCTACTGTCAAAATAGAGGTCATAATCAAGTAATAAAAGGCTGCAAATAAAAGTGGTGTTAAAGGTAGATAGGTTGTTGTGGAAACTGTTGTAGCCCCGTTCCACAACTCCATGACACCGATAGCTGATAAGAGGGAACTATCCTTAATAATAGTGATAAATTCGTTCCCCAAGGCTGGCAAGATATTTTTGATAGCTTGTGGTAAAATCACATAGCGCATCGCATTTTTAGGACGAATTCCTAAAGAATAGGCCGCCTCTAACTGCCCCTTAGGAACCGCATTAATCCCAGCCCGAACAGTCTCAGAAACATAAGCACCACTGTTCATAGAAATAATCAAAATTCCTGGAATCAGACGAGAAAGGTCAACACCCAAAATCCCAACCTGAATAGTCGGAGCATTGATATGCATAAGAGCAAAGGCAATCATAATCTGAACCATCATCGGTGTCCCACGGAAAATCCAAACGTATAAGTTGGCAAGCCAAACAAGCGGTTTAAACTTTGAACGTTGCCCAAAAGCCAATATAACACCCAAAATAGTCCCAAAAAAGACAACACCGATAGAAATAAGAACCGTCACGACAGCCCCATAGTTAAAATAAGGTAAATACTTTGGTAAAAAAGAAAAATTCATAGTCACACTGCTTTCTAAAATAGAATACTGTATGATTATAACATTAATTGAATTAAAATTCAAATCTTTTATCTAATTTATTCAAAAAAACTTTAAGCTGGTAGAATTAGCGAGAAATCTTAGTTTTTTCTAGTCAAGTTGACCTCCTTTATGGTAAAATAGTAACGATAAGAAATGAAGGAGAATCAAAATGGAATCACATTTGGTTAGAATTATCAACCGCCTTGAAGCAATGGCAAAAGACGGCGGAAATTTAAAACGTAATTTTGAACGCGAAGGAGTTGTTGTTGCAGAAGTTGCATACAGCCACGACGAAGAAAACGGCTCAATCTTTACCCTTCGTGATGTAGAAGCTCGCGAAACTTATACGTTTGATAGCATTGACTTGATTGCAATGGAGATTTACGAACTTCTCTACTAATCTAAAACAAGCTGGGATTGTCCCTGCATGTCTAACCAAAATCCTTTTTGTCTCACAAATAGGATTTTTTTAGTCCAAATTCACAAAAATTTTCATTGTAACAACTTCTCAAAGCTGCAATCTTTTTACTTGCTTTACACTCCAATCCTGTTATAATGAGAGTATAGAAATTTGACTATTTTTGACCTTTAAACAGGTCAGGCTAAAGAAAGAAATGAGGTAGATGTATGCTTTGTCAAAACTGTAAAATCAACGACTCAACAATTCATCTTTATACCAATCTCAATGGAAAGCAAAAACAAATTGACCTCTGTCAAAACTGCTATAAGATTATCAAGACAGATCCTAACAATAGCCTCTTTAAAGGTATGACTGATCTGAACAATCGTGACTTCGATCCCTTTGGTGATTTCTTCAATGACCTAAACAATTTTAGACCTTCCAGCAATACTCCTCCGACTCCCCCAACCCAATCAGGTGGAGGTTACGGTGGAAATGGCGGTTATGGTTCCCAAAATCGTGGACCTGCTCAAACTCCTCCACCAAGCCAAGAAAAAGGCCTGCTGGAAGAATTTGGTATCAACGTAACTGAAATTGCTCGTCGTGGAGATATTGACCCCGTTATTGGGCGCGACGATGAGATTATCCGTGTCATCGAAATTCTCAATCGCAGAACCAAGAATAATCCTGTTCTTATCGGTGAACCAGGTGTCGGAAAAACGGCCGTTGTCGAAGGTCTAGCTCAGAAAATCGTTGATGGCGATGTTCCACATAAACTCCAAGGTAAACAAGTCATCCGTCTGGATGTGGTTAGCTTGGTTCAAGGAACGGGTATCCGTGGACAATTTGAAGAACGCATGCAAAAACTCATGGAAGAAATTCGCAAACGTGAGGACATCATCCTCTTTATCGATGAAATCCATGAAATTGTCGGTGCTGGTTCTGCAGGCGATGGCAATATGGATGCAGGAAATATCCTCAAACCCGCCCTTGCTCGTGGGGAACTGCAACTAGTCGGTGCTACTACCCTCAATGAATACCGTATCATTGAAAAGGATGCTGCCCTAGAGCGTCGTATGCAGCCTGTCAAGGTCGATGAACCAACCGTGGAAGAAACAATCACTATCCTCAAAGGCATTCAAAAGAAATACGAAGACTACCACCACGTTCAGTATACCGATGCTGCAATTGAAGCAGCTGCAACTCTTTCCAATCGTTACATCCAAGATCGCTTCTTACCTGACAAGGCCATTGACCTCCTAGATGAAGCTGGTTCTAAGATGAACTTGACCTTGAATTTTGTCGATCCTAAAGTCATTGATCAGCGCTTGATTGAGGCTGAAAATCTTAAATCTCAAGCTACACGAGAAGAAGACTTTGAGAAGGCCGCCTACTTCCGCGACCAGATTGCCAAGTATAAGGAAATGCAAAAGAAAAAGGTCACAGACCAGGATACTCCTATCATCAGTGAGAAAACCATTGAGCACATTATCGAGCAGAAAACCAATATCCCTGTTGGCGATTTGAAAGAAAAAGAACAATCTCAACTCATCCATCTAGCTGAAGACCTCAAGTCTCATGTTATTGGACAGGACGATGCTGTCGATAAGATTGCAAAAGCTATTCGCCGTAATCGTGTCGGTCTCGGTACGCCTAACCGCCCAATCGGAAGCTTCCTCTTTGTCGGACCAACTGGTGTCGGTAAGACAGAACTTTCCAAACAACTGGCTATCGAACTCTTTGGTTCTGCTGACAGCATGATTCGCTTCGATATGAGTGAATACATGGAAAAACACAGTGTTGCGAAATTAGTTGGTGCCCCTCCAGGTTATGTTGGCTACGATGAGGCTGGGCAATTAACTGAAAAAGTTCGCCGCAATCCATATTCTCTTATTCTCTTGGATGAAGTAGAGAAGGCCCATCCAGATGTTATGCACATGTTCCTTCAGGTCTTGGACGATGGTCGTTTGACAGATGGGCAAGGACGTACCGTTAGTTTCAAGGATGCCATCATCATCATGACTTCAAATGCAGGTACAGGTAAGGCCGAAGCCAGCGTTGGATTTGGTGCTGCTAGAGAAGGACGAACCAACTCTGTTCTCGGTGAACTCGGCAACTTCTTTAGCCCAGAGTTTATGAACCGTTTTGATGGTATTATCGAATTTAAGGCTCTCAGCAAGGATAACCTTCTTCAGATTGTCGAGCTCATGCTAGCAGATGTTAACAAACGTCTTTCTAGCAACAACATTCATTTAGATGTAACAGAGAAAGTCAAGGAAAAATTGGTTGACCTCGGTTATGATCCAAAAATGGGGGCACGCCCACTTCGTCGTACTATTCAAGACTATATTGAAGACGCAATCACTGACTACTACCTTGAAAATCCAAGCGAAAAAGACCTAAAGGCAGTTATGACCAGCAAGGGCAACATTCAAATTAAGTCTGCCAAAAAAGCTGAAGTAAAAACTTCTGAAAAAGAAGTATAAATCTTATAGAAAAGGAGTAGAAAATGAAAATTTTCTGCTCCTTTTTACAAAAGTAACTATAAGTTCTTGACAGCTCGGCCTTTGTCCATTAAGATAATAATAAAGACAATAGATAATGAGGAAAATACAATGGCAAACCCAACTTTCGGAGAAAAAAAAGCGAATACAGACTATGTTACTCGTTATGGAGTTTATGCAGTTATTCCTGATCCTGAAAAAAAACAAATAGTTTTAGTTCAAGCACCTAATGGCGCTTGGTTCTTACCAGGTGGCGAAATTGAAGCAGGTGAAAATCATCAAGAAGCCCTAAAGCGTGAATTGATTGAAGAGCTTGGCTTTACAGCTGAAATTGGTACTTATTACGGACAAGCTGACGAATATTTCTATTCTCGTCATCGTGACACCTACTACTACAATCCGGCCTACCTCTATGAAGCAACTTCCTTCAAAGAAGTGCAAAAGCCACTAGAAGACTTTAATCATATTGCCTGGTTCCCTATTGACGAGGCTATTGAAAATCTCAAACGTGGTAGCCATAAATGGGCTATCGAATCTTGGAAAAAACAGCATAAAATTGGCTAAATCAAGCTACTTTATTCAAAAAGTGCTATAATAGAATTAGAAAATCGGAGGAAATGTTATGAAGCTTATCAATACGACAAACTCACACTCGCAACTTGTTAAAAGCCAGCTAGAAAGTACAGATGCAACCCTTGTTGAGGTTTATTCTGCAGGGAATACAGATGTTATTTTTACCCAAGCTCCGCTTCACTATGAAATCCTCATTTCAAACAAACACCGTGCTATTCGCGAAACTGAAATCGAAGCTATTCAAGATTTTTTCTTGAAACGTAAAATTGATAAGGACTCTATTGATGAGGGCAATATCAAAACACTCTACTCAGAAAAATTAATTGGGATTTCGATTCCAACCAAATAAAATTTTGGAGAGATTAGAAAGCTATTGAACCTAATAAGCCAAACATAGGTTCTGACTTGCTTTTTAAATCGTCTCCAATTTTTTATCTTGAAATCCTATCCTACAAGTTTTTTATAGGTAATTAATAAATAAAAAGATTTGCTTCTCACAGAATCAAATCTTTTTTACTATCTTAGAAACGAATTGTCTCACGTGTCTTTTCATATGAAGTAACGAAACGATTGGTTACACCAGGCTCTGCGACTTCCAAAGCTTGCGAAATCTTATCAAATGAAGCATGGTAATCAAATTCTTTTTCAAAGATTTCTAATGATTCATTAAAGGCTTCTTGAATTCGTTCATCAAATGAGCGGTAACGGTTCGAATACTGTAGTAATTGTTCAGTCAAAGTTGAATATTTAACAATATCATAAGTTTCATCTTCAAGTGCTTCCATATCATTTGTTGTAATCTCAAGCATACGATTTACAACTTCGATATTGACCTGAGCTTCTTCTAGTTCAGCCATTAACTCTTCTGTATGGTTACTTGCTGTAAAGAACAACTGCAAGAAATTCTGAGGAATACCTGGAAGATTGCGTTTTTCCATATATCTCTTAATTGTATGAAGACGATTAACATAAACATTTGCTTTCTGGCGAGCATTGATATCATCTTTTTCAATCTGAGCAAGACGTTGACTAAGTTCAACTTGCTCATCCTCAATTTCTTTCAAAGTTGCTTGTAAGTTTTCAAAACGTTCTTCAAGTAATGAATATGGCTCAGAATATTCCTCTTGTTCAGAAGTTAATGCTAATACAGATTCTTCCAAAGAGTCTAATTCAGCTTGCAATCTATGCACATGACTAACATCTATTTCAGAAAGTAGATAATTCTGACTTAATCGTTGAATATCATCCACTAAAACAGTATTACTATCTTTCATATGTTGAAGATAAGTAGGAAGTGTTGCTACTAAACCTTCTACCACTTTCTGTGCAGCAATTTCTCGTGTAAAAATATCATAAAGTGCATTAATCTCTTCTTGGATTTGAGTATTTTCGTACTCTGCATTATCCAATTCTAATTGCGCAATATTCTCATGATTTTTCTTGAGAGCTTCATAAAGCAGTTGGAAACGCGCTTCAATATCCGTTTCAGCAAAATGATAATTAGCATCTAAAAGTTTACGATAGCCATCCTCTAAATCTTCTAGCTGATCAGGTAGCTCTTTAGATAATGTTGTTACGACTGCTGGTATACGATCAACAATATGGGTCAAAGCCAAAATATGATTTTCAGCATTATCCAGAATCACAGCAGCTTCTACTGGGTCACCAGACGAATTTAAAGTTACAAACTGAGAAAACTCTGATTGGATATTTTCCAATTGTTTTTCAATTTCAGATAACCCTTGTCCATATTCTTCAGAATGATCAGCAACTCGATGTTGTAACTCTTCAAACAAGTCCAAGGTATGCAGAACACGTCCACTATTTTTAGACTCTTGTTTCTCCAAATCTGCCAAGGCATTGCGAATTGATGCAATATCTTCTTCAATCAAGGTAATTTGGCTCTCGATTTGATCAATTTGATGACTAGCTTTGAAAAAATGGAATGAGTTGTTATAACCTTCTGCCTCAAAAAGATTATTTTCAATATCGGCAAAAGAATTAAGAGATAAATCAACCCATTTTTGATTCCATTCACGGAAAGTCACCTGACTTTGTCCAATCAAGTGCATATTTTTTACAGCTTCAACTTCATCATTAACTGGAAGATTGTACAGTTCTTCTTTTTTCTCTTCTAAAATTGCTAGTTTACTTTCATTGCGTTTTCGTACATAGATTGCGATAGCATAAGCAATGACCAATAAAACTGCAACTGCAATTATCAAATAAATTACTAGGCTAGCAGACATATTAAACTCCTTTTTTACTTGAAACAATCGTAATGATTATATCATATTTTTTAGACCAAGGGAACTACTTCTCCCTATTTTTTAGACATCAAGTGTACTATAGACAGCATTTTCTTCGATAAACTCACGACGAGGTTCTACTCGATCCCCCATCAACATATCAAAGATTTTATCTGCCTCTGCAGCATCATCCACAGATACTCTAGCCATTAAGCGGTGTTCAGGATCCATGGTTGTTTCCCACAATTGGTGGTCATCCATTTCACCAAGACCTTTATAACGCTGAATAGTTGGTTTGGTACGTCCCTCACTATAGCGGACTAAGGCTTCTTGGAGTTTGATTTCTTGATCTGCACCCGGCTGGATATATTCTTTAATCTCACTTCCAACCTTGACACCATAGATTGGTGGTTGGGCAATATAAACATAACCAGCTTCTAGGATTGGTTTCATATAACGATAAATCAAGGTCAAAAGAAGGGTACGAATGTGGGCTCCATCGACATCGGCATCGGTCATCAAAACGAGTTTCTGGTAACGGGCTTTCGAAACATCAAATTCTGCCCCAAATCCTGTTCCCATCGCTGTGAAAAGACTACGAATTTCTTCATTAGCAAGAATCTTATCCATACTAGCTTTTTCAACGTTCAAAATCTTACCGCGAATTGGAAGGATAGCCTGAAATTCACGGTTTCGACCAGATTTGGCTGATCCACCAGCTGAGTCTCCTTCGACGATGAAGAGTTCTGTTTCAGCAGGATTGTTAGAAGAACAGTCTGCTAGTTTCCCTGGAAGGTTGGAAATTTCCAAACCAGATTTTTTACGAGTGACTTCACGCGCACGCTTGGCAGCCACACGAGCCTTAGCAGCTAAAATACCTTTTTCCACGATACGTTTAGCAATCTGTGGATTTTCCATGAGGAAATCAGAGAAGGCATCACTGAAGAGACGATTGGTAATCTTGACTACTTCGCTGTTTCCCAGTTTGGTCTTGGTTTGTCCTTCAAACTGTGGATTTGGGTGTTTAACTGAAATAACTGCAGTTAATCCTTCGCGGACATCTTCCCCTGTTAAGTTGTCTTCATTGTCTTTCAGTAACTTATTCTTACGAGCATAATCGTTGATGACACGTGTCAAGGCTGTACGGAAACCTTGTTCATGCGTTCCACCTTCATGGGTATGAATATTGTTGGCGAAACTCATGACATTTTCATGATAACCCGTTGTGTACTGCATGGCTACTTCAACTGTGATATCATCCATCTCACCGTCTGTGTAGATTGGTGTATCAAAGATCACATCCTTGTTCTCGTTGATATATTCAACGTAACTAGCAATCCCACCTTCATAATGGTAATGCTTGGTTTGTTCCAAACCTTCACGCTTATCTGTGATAGAGATTCGAAGACCACGATTTAGAAAGGCCAATTCTTGAATACGCTTATTTAATTTATCAAAATCAAAGGTTGTTGTTTCAGTGAAGATTTCTGGGTCTGGTGTGAAGTGAACTGTTGTTCCCGTTTTATCCGTATCTCCAACCACCTCAAGGTCTGCGACAACATGACCACGACGGTATTCTTGGTAATGAATCTTACCGTTTTTGTGGACATGAACATCTAACTGAGTGGAAAGAGCATTAACTACTGAAGACCCCACTCCGTGAAGACCACCTGAAACCTTGTAGCCACCACCGCCAAACTTTCCTCCAGCGTGAAGGACAGTAAAGACAGTCTCAACGGCTGGTCGACCTGTTTTTTCCTGAATATCGACTGGGATCCCACGCCCATCATCGACAACAGTAATCGAATCATCTGGCTCAATAAAAACTTGAATATGGCTGGCAAATCCTGCCAAGGCCTCGTCAATTGAGTTATCAACGATTTCCCAGACTAGATGGTGAAGACCTTCTTTTGAGGTTGACCCGATATACATCCCTGGACGCATACGAACAGCCTCTAAGCCCTCTAAAACTTGAATTTGACTGGCATCATAATCTTGTGCCTGCAGATTTTTGATTTCTTCTGTCATCTTATTCCTTTTTCTTACATGTCTAATACTTGTCTTAAATTCACGATACTGGTAAACAAGTGGGTATCGAATCCTGCAGCTTGACCTGCTTCGATATCAATCGGCCGATCACCAATGACAAGGCCAGAGCTAATCTGATACTTTTCTCTTAAATAAATCATGGACTCAGGATCTGGTTTTCTCTTAAAGCCTGAGTTAGAAGTCACCACTTCTGTAAAATAAGCTGCTATAGAGGTTTTTTCTAAAATTTCTAAGACCTGATTATTTCGGTGAGAGACCAAAAAATGACGCCCACCTTGACTTGAAATATCTGCCAATAAGTCCGAAACTCCACCAAATAAAGTCGGGTGTTCTAGCTCTCTGGCTTCATTTTCCTTGTACTTTTCTAAAAAATGCTCTAAGTTGGGAGCGAATGTCTCAATCGCAAAATCAGTAGAAACCTTTAAAGCCTTATAGACACTGTCGTGGTCTTGTATGATACCATACAGTGCCAATGTT
Organism: uncultured Streptococcus sp.; assembly: GCF_963521865.1. GTDB lineage: Bacteria > Bacillota > Bacilli > Lactobacillales > Streptococcaceae > Streptococcus. The sequence continues at coordinate 133,737 of NZ_CAUQWY010000002.1, read as the reverse complement.
TCAACAAATGCAGCTGTTGAAGTTTCGTAATTATCCAGTAAAGTTCCACCTAAATCCCAGATGTAATCGTGATATTTCATACCCTTCATTATAGCATTTTTTTATGAAAAAAGCGATGATTTCCTAGATTTTTCCACATAAAAAACGAGAGAACAACTCCCGTTTTACTGATTTTTACCAAAGACATCTCGATAGAGCATTCCTGTTCGTAAACCCTCTGCGTCTCCTCCAAGTTGCTCCACCAGCTCATAGGCAAAGGCAAGGGCTGTTGAAGGACCTCGACTAGTTGTTAATTGACCATCTACCACCACTGTTTCCTTGACGTAGTGACCATCAAGGATTTGCTCTTGAACGCCGTCATAACAAGTGTATTCCTTGTTTTTCAATAGCCCTGCTTGATTGAGCGCAATTGGCGCCGCACAAATGGCTGCTAATTTTTTTCCGTCTTGTTCGAAGCTTTGCAATTCTTGAATTAGGGCCTGATTATCGCGCAAATGTGCAGAACCAGGCATCCCGCCAGGAAGAACAATCATGTCATAGTCTGATAAATCACCATCAAAAACACGATCTGCACTTACTTGGATTGCATGCGAACCTGTTACTTGCTCCTCAAATCCAACCATATCACAAGTGATATCTGCTCGACGCAAGACATCTACAACTGTCAAAGCTTCAATTTCTTCAAAGCCCTGAGCTAACATAACTGCTACTTTAACCATGATTTCCTCCTTATTTGATTCGTTTTAATACAACCTTTTTCCGTTTGAATGGGACTTTTCCGCTCTTTTCTTCAGCTAGATTGGTCTGGTAACTCATCGATAAAAGCAAGCCAACACCGATCAAATTACTGATAATAGCCGATCCTCCTTGAGAAATAAAAGGCAAGGGAATTCCAGTCAAAGGAAGCAAGCCCGTCACAGCACCGATATTCTCAAAGATGTGGAAGAGCAACATCATAATCAAACCTGTGGAAATATAGGTGTAGAACTGGTTATTTGATTTAAGAGTAATCTTCAACATACGGTAAATCAGCATGAGATAAAGGGCGATAACAAGGACAGAGCCAATAAATCCAAAATCTTCTGCAATGACCGTGAAAATCATATCCGACTCTCGAACTGGAATAAGCAGATTAGAAGCATTAAAACCTTGACCAAATAAGCCACCGCTTCCAATGGCAATCTGTCCTTGAGCCTGCTGATAGGTCGTTGTTTGAGCAAAATCAAAAGGATTGAGCCAAGCCAAGATACGATTGATTTGGTAGGTCGGCATTCCCAGTTGATGGAGAAAAGCCCTTCCGTCCTTGCTGATAAAAATAGCTAAGAAACCAGCAATTCCTGTTACAGCAGTCACAAATACTGGGATAATAATTTTCCAAGAAACTCCTGATAGCAAGGCGATTCCTGAGAAAATGGCTACAAAAACCAAAGCCGTCCCCAAGTCACTTTGAAGTGCCAAAAGAACTAGGACTGGAATGGTAAAGAGAATCATCCAAAAAATTAACAAAAAGTCCAGCGGAACTGTACGTCTCCATTCCTTATGTTTTTTGGTAAACTGGACAATGACACGGGCCAACATGAGGATATAGGATATCTTCATAAATTCTGACGGCTGGAATAAAGTAATACCATTTATCGATACCCAGTTTTTGGCACCCGTTGATGCCACTAAGCTTGGATTATAAAAAACAATCGGCAAGACCATAAGTCCCAAGCCTAAAATATATAGAAAAGGAGTCACTTTCCAAAGAAATTCTGTATTAAAGAGCATGACCACAAAACCAATCACAAGCCCCAAGACAATCCAGGCAACCTGCTGCCCTAAAATGGGCAGAATATTATTTGGATAATCATGACTAACGGCTATATAAATAGCCACCACGCCGATAACCAGTAAAAAAAACACTGGCAAGAGCAAACTATAATCGACTCTAGAGTCGAGAGAACGTTTCATATATACTAACCTTATACTTTCATACAATACTATTTATCAAAGTTCATTTAAAAATTTATCAACAGCCTCATTAACTGCAGATTGAGCGATTGTTGTAACGCTCGCTTCTTTTGCTAGAGATGCTACTATCTGTTTGCCATATCGCTTTCCGACAATTCTCCTATCCAAAACAAGGGTTAAGGAACGCTGGTGTTCACGTCTCATACTTCTTCCCAAAGCCTGTTTTAAACGAATAATGGCCATTGGCAACTGATAATCATAAAAGGCATTTTTCCCTTCTTGATTCAGTTCTTGATTAATCTTTTTCGTCAAGGGCTCTTGAGGATTTTGGAAAGGAAGTCTTGGTACAACTTGAATCACAAAAGGATGGCTTGAAAAATCAACTCCTTCCCAGAAACTTGCGGCACCAAGCAGGATTTGTTGTTCACCTTTTTCAAAGCGTTTCTTAAGCTGATGAACATCGCCATTTTTATACTGGGCCAAGTGATTTACAGGAAGCATATCTGAAACTGACAGAAGCATGTCTTTAGCAGTAAAAAGAGCCAAAATCGGTTGTTGGAAAGCTTGAACTCCCATCAGTAAATCAGCTACCTCCTTGGCATATACTTCTAAGGAAGTTTCTGTTACTAGAGGAAAATCTTTGACCAAGACCACTTCTTGATCCTGTTTTTTACCAGCTTCAATCTTGACAAATTTAGCTTCAGGATAGCCTAAAAGATCTGCCAAAGAAACTCTCTGACTAATCTCAAGAGTGGCCGACACTCCCAAGACTTGACATGAATCAGGCACTAAGGAAGATAGAAGAATACGGCCTGATTTCGTAGAAGAAATCTGAATTTTCTTCTGACTCGTTTCAGTTGCTTCAAGCCAGTAATCACCCTCAGCCGTAAAATAGCGAACCAGTTCCTCAAATCCCTCTACTTCTAATTCTGAAAAATACTGGCGGAGATTGGCAAAAGAATCCAAGATATTTTTCCGAGATTTTCCAGACTGAAATTGTTCTATCAAGTAGAGACACTCAAAGCGAATACTTTCTAGTATTCGTTGTTGAACCCTGTTTTCTTCTCCTAATAAAGCCTTATCAAGCAAATCGATAATAGACTGGATATCGTAGGTCTCTTGAAGCAGATTTTCTAGGGCTAACAAAACTTTTTGAACTTCATCAATAATCAATAAACGGTCGCTGACAAATTCAGGATTATCTTCAAGTCTGGTTACAAGATAGGCATGATTGGTCACTAAAAGCTTGCAGGTTTGTGCCCTTTCTTGACTACGTTTCCAAAAATCTTCCATCACAAATAAGCTTTGAGATGATAAATTCCCGTCATGACGAAGATCTGTCAGAAAATGTTGATAACGGTAGAGTTGCCCGATTTCATCCAAATCTCCTGTCTCTGTCTCAGTCAACCAGACCAAGAGTTGCATTTTAAAGCGTCTAAATAAGCGATTTTCATCATTTTCCTGCAAGGAACGATAAAAGGCATCCAACTTCAAATAATTTTGAGGCCCCTTTAAACTATGAATATCTATATGGAACACTTCCTTAAGACGTGTTCCTTCTTCTTCCATGATCTGATTTTGAAGAATCTTTGTCGGAACACTAAGAACAATTTGACGCCCTTTTACTTGAGATAAAGCAGGTAAGAGATAGCCATAGGTTTTTCCAATCCCTGTCGGCGCTTGAATCAATGAGACAGGCTCATCTTTCAATAGCAAGCCAACCTCTTTAGCAAAACTTTCTTGCTTCTCCCTCATTTCAAGGTTCAATAGAGAAATATTTTTAGAAAAATCCTGAGATAATTTTCGCGGCTTCAGGGGGACTGCAGTCTTCTTGAAATATAGTCCTTGAATTTGGACCAAGTCTGGAGAACTCAGGATAGATTGACTGCGATAAATTTCTTCAATAACCAGGTAGGACTCATATAAGAGAGCGTCAGCCATCTCCAGCAAGCGTTCCAAAAGACCTTTAGGAAGCTGAACCATCTTTTTCCGTAGAAATAAGAGTAATTCTGCTGTAGCTTGAGCATCTGAAAGGGCTGTATGGGCGTGTTTTAGAGAAATTCCTAATTCTCGACACAAAATAGGCAAACTATATTTTTCCAGTTCAGGGAAAAAGACCTGAGCCAATTCGACCGTGTCAACACGAGGATTTCTTAGTTCATAGCCTTCAAAAAATAAATTTTCCGCCAAGAGATTGGCATCAAACTGAACATTATGGGCCACAAAAATCCCATCCTCCACCAAGTCAAAGATTTTTCTAGCAACTTGCGAAAAATCAGGTGCTTGCGCCAGACGTTGATCTGTCAATCCTGTCAGTTCTTTGATATGAACATCCAAGGGTTCATGCGGATTGACATCCGTCGTATAGTGATCGACGATTTTTCCGTCCTCAATCACGACAATTCCCACTTGAATAATTTTAGCCTTACTACCTGTGCTAGTTGCCTCTAAATCAACCACAACATAGCGATTACCAATCGTTTCCATTATAAAAAATTATACCAAAAAAAGGGCCATTTGGCACCTGCAAACATGGGATAATTTTCAAACTCAAGAAGGGCACTTTACTTAAAAGTCTCAGTAAACAGAGCGTCCTAGCCTACTGATTTTTTGAAAATATTGGAGAATAAGAAAAATTGAGAGAAGAAATCTTTGCATCTTCCTTCTCTCAACGAATCATTTACTTTATTTAACCATGTCAGGATCGTAGTCATAAAATCCTGTATCAAGGAAACGGTTTTTAGGATGTAACTTGCGTACTTCCTCATCCAGCAAGAAAGCTTGGTCATGGCTAAAGTTTCCCTCTTGGATCAAGCTACGCGCTTGGATAAAGAGTTTTGCAATCTCAACAAAGTTCTGACCAGGAGTGTAGAGCCCTTCTAGCTTCCAGTGAGTGAAACCATGCTCCACCAATTCTGTCAATTTGGTCATCAAATCAAGGTCGTTATTGGCAAAGATATGGGTCCCATGATTGTCTTCAAAAATGGAATAATGGCTCTCAGGATCACTTGGCTCAGCCAAGAAAAGGTCACGCTTACGCGTCTTTTCATCATCTATATGCGTAAAGTTATAGTAGTTTTGCAAGAGCGGGCGTTTAGAATGGTGGATGACGCTAGCTCCGTAAACCAAAACTTCAGCAGGAATTTCCAAAATCTCTGGCATTTTGAAGAGTTCAGCTGATGGAATTTCACGCGCCAAAACAGCCTCAGATGCGCCAGCTTTTTGTCCCCAGAAGTTTATCTGACGACTGCTAGTTACCATAGTCGAAGCATCGTAGATTGTTCTAAATGAATAACCATCGCGATTGACTACGTAAAAGACACCTGCATCCCCAATCGTGATGTAGTCTGTCTTGATTTCTTCCAAAAAGTCTAAGAAAGGCTTGATACGGTCCATCATGTCTTGGTGCATGAGGGCATTAACTGCAACAATCAATTCCTTACCCGCATCATGAACCAGCTTAGAGATTTCACGCAATTGGTCATGACTAAAGGTTGTTGGCAGACGAAGGCCAAAATCTTTCTCACCGACATAGATACGGTCTACGTCAGCTTCGAGCAGTTGTTTAACTTGTTCAATACTTTCAGCAGTTGCTGTAATGATAATCTTTTCCATAAGGAAAATTATACCACATTTCTCAAAAATCAGCCATTCTTTAAAAATGAAAAGGGACTTTATTCTTTTTGTAACCTTTCTGTAATAATTCTCTGCTGAAAAAATGATAAAATAGGTATGTACTGTTAAGGAGAGAATAATGCCCGTAAGAAAATTACAATCCTATGAGGTAGACTATCAAGAAGAATTAAGCCAGCAGGTTCCTCGCTATCAAGATTATACACCTGAAGCGCAATCTGATACCAATCTCAAGGAAATCCTATTTTTTGTTAATATCGCTGTTTTTTGTATCTGTATTGCCATCTTTAGTTTTATCTTTTTAGCGTTAAAATTATCAACTGCTCTTGCCTTTGCTGCAGCAATCGGATCCAGCTTACTTGTTTTAAAAATTCAACGGTCTATCATCAAACGAAAACGTAGAAGATAAATCCAAAATATCGCCCCAGTCGGAGCGATATTTTTATTTTTTCTTTTTAGATGGTGTGTGGATGGCTATCTTCACTTCAAAGATTGTTCCCTTTGGTTTATTATCTTTAACAGTAATGGTTCCTTTTAAGGCATCTACAATTTGCTTGGCTAGGGATAATCCTAAACCAAAGCCACCTTTTTGACGAGTTCTAGCCTTGTCCACTCGATAAAAACGATCAAAAATTTTCTTCTTATCTTCTACTGAAATACCGACTCCATTGTCGGAAACTAACAAGTAAAGACTACGATCAGTCGCTGAAATCACAAAATCAATTTCACCATCCTCTTCAGTATACTTGACAGCATTATCAAATAGGATGGTCATCAGTTGTTTCAAAAGGAGCTGATCTGTGACAATCGTTCGATGGATACGATTTTCAAAACGGAAGACACGGTCATTTTCCGAAGCAATCATTTCATAGTTTGTAAAAGTCGTATTGAAAAAACTGGTTGGAACTTCTGCAAGTTCCGGCTTAATCCCATCATCTCTACGAGCTAAGTTAAGAAGGTTTGTCGTCAAAAACCGCATATTTCGGACTTCTTCCAAACTAGAGGCAATGCTTTCACTCACATCCATAATGGTAGCTTCCGGCTTACGAAAAAGGGTCTCTAAGCGATTTTGCAAAACTGCAAGCGGAGTTCGTAACTCATGACTGGCATTTTCCACAAAGGACTGTTGCTTCTGCATGCTCTCAAGCAGGGGCCTAACACTGACCCTAGCTAGATAGAGACTGGCAAGCAAAGACAAAATCCAGAAACTAGCCATCACGACCACAATCAATTGCTCATGCTTTTGACTGGCCTGCTCCAACTGACTGGTATTAATCAAGACAGCCGCATACTTGATATTGGTTGAAACCGAATTGATATTCGTTTCCATCAAAATCATGCGATAGATTTCTTCCTGTCCATAGCTATTAAAAACCTGAATCTGATAGATATGACCTAGTTCTTTCTTTTCTAACTTAATCTTATCCAAGCCCAAAAATCGATTTCCAGAAAGGAGCTGAGTGAAATTCTTATCAAAAAGAATAACCTCTGTATTGGAACTAACATTGGGTTTTACATCAGTCTTACTAGTATCTGTAGCAGCATTCTCCAAATCTTTAATCTCTTCTGTCGCCCTATTTAACGCCAACTGAATAACTGCCTGAGGATTGTTGCTCAAGCCATGAAGCTTATCATCCACCGAAGTATAGAGACTCGAATGCATGACCTGCAAAATAATCAAGGTCATTGTGGAGAAAATCAGAGTGAAGACACCAAAGTTGCGGATAAAATAACTAAAGTCATCCGCATACCATGTTTTTTTTAGTTTACTGAACATCTTTTAAAATATACCCAACACTGCGCAAGGTTTGCAAATTATCTGCAAAAGTGGTTCCTTTTAATTTCTTACGGACTTTTGAAACATAGACTTCGACAACTGAAATCGTTGTGTCACTATCAAATCCCCATAGACGATCAAAAATCTGAGTCTTAGGCAAAATAACATTTTGATTTTGAAGGAAATAAACCAGTAAATCGAACTCTTTCCCCAGCAATTCGACTGGATTATCTTCAACCTTAACGGTATTTGTTGACAAATTAACTACAATATTTCCATAAGTCAAGGTGTTTTCATTAAATTTACCTGAACGTTTGAGAAGGGCTTGAATCCGCATTTTGAGTTCTTCTAGGTAGAAAGGTTTGGTCAGATAATCATCTGCTCCCAGTTCAAATCCATGTCCCTTGTCATCCAAACTTTCCTTGGCAGTCATGATCAGAACTGGAGTCGTAATTCCTTTTTCACGCAATTCTTTCAAGACTTGGAAGCCATTTTTTTCAGGCAACATCAAATCGAGCAAAATCAAATCATAGACGCCACTTTCAGCTTCGTAGAGACCTTCTTCCCCATCAAATACCTGCATGACATCCGCAAAATCGTCTAAAAAGTCAAATACTGAATTTGACAGGCCTAGGTCATCCTCAACCAATAAGATTTTTATCATGAGAAACTCCTCCTTATTAAAACCATTATACCAAATTTGCCTTAAAAAAAACTCAACTCTCTGCATTTTACATGAGATAGCTGAGTTTTCTTTTTATTTTAGGCTTAATTATTTAGTTCCATATTGAAGAACGACTGCTTCCACTGCAGCTTTTTCACGGTTAATCAAGTCAACACGCGCTGCAATTTCCTTGATTCCCATACCGATGTTACGGCTAAGAGCAAGGTCAGAAAGTTGTGGCTCAAAGAATTCCTTGTACTCTGCCAAGCGTTGCTGAGTCTTAAATACGTGTGCAGGAAGGATAACAAAGCTATCAAAGCTCATATCTCCACCAAGAGCTGCCTTAATCCAAGCCCAGTTTTCACGCGCCCAAGACCAAGCTGTTTCCTGAGTTGCTTGATGAGATAGGAAATGATTATACCAAGCTGACAAGTCTTGTGGTTTGACCACAAATTTGTCCTTCCAAGAAGCAATCAAGGTTTGGATATTGTCCGCATCTGTACTGTAGGCAAGAGCCGCTGCTAACTGGCGTTTAAAGACAGCATCTGTTGCGTGCGTATAAGTATCAAGATAAAGTGCTAACAAGTCTTTAGTCTCGTGATGTTTCATTTCATTGATTAGGACTTGGGAACGAATAGCTGCTGGAAGTCCTGCAAGCTGATCCTTGTGAGCCACGAAGATTTGGCTAGCGACTTGGCTAGCTTCTGAATCATTTGAGCGAATCATCATGGAAATGGTCAACTGACGAACCAATTCGTCTTCATCTGATTCACCATCTTTAGCTTCGAAACCAAGACGGTCATAGTTATGACGAGCCAATTTAGCTACCAATGCTTTAAAGGCTATTTCAGCTTCTGTTCCTTCATCGATAAAGCGTTCAAGGGCAGAAATTACTTGAGAAACAGCTGAAACGACAAGGTATGATTCTTCTTTAGCAAGTTTATCAAGGACTGGGAGCAAGTCAGCATAAGAAATGTGCCCTGCTTCAGCCAACAAACGACGTTCTTGAACGATTTGAAGTTTGCTTGTGTTATCAAGTGTCTCTAGCTCAGCAAGAACTGCATCCAACAAGTCTCCTTGATAGTCGGTAATGTAGTGGGCTGTATTTTCAGTATTGAAACGAAGAGCTCCATCATTTTCAGCAAGAAGGGCTGCGTAGCCAGGAATTTCGATGCTTTCAGTTTCGAGTGTATCAGGCAAGCCTTTCCAGTTACTATTGAGTGGCACAACCCAGAGACGGTTCTTATCTTCGTTCTCACCGATAAAGAATTGTTTTTGTGAAATCTTCAAGACATCATTTTCAACTTTGACAGTAAGAGCTGGGTAACCAGGCTGTTCCAACCAAGAATCCATGAAGGCTGCGACATCACGACCAGATGCTTGACCAAGAGCATCCCAAAGGTCACGACCAATTGTATTGCTGTACTGATGTTTTTCAAAGTAGGCATGCAAACCTTTGGCAAAATCGGCATCACCTAGCCAACGACGAAGCATGTGCATGAGACGGCTTCCTTTGGCATAGACGATAGCGCCATCAAAGAGCGTATTGATTTCATCTGGGTGTTTGACTTCGACGTGAACAGACTGAACACCATCAGTCGCATCGCGTTCAAGAGCGTGAGGTACTCCACCTGTTTGGAAATCTTCAAAGATATTCCAGCTTGGCTCAATGGCATCCACACAGACATATTCCATCATGTTAGCAAAGCTTTCATTGAGCCAAAGGTCATCCCACCATTTCATAGTTACGAGGTTACCAAACCATTGGTGAGCCAATTCATGGGCCACAACAAGGGCAACTTGTTGACGACTGGCAAAGGTAGAGTTCTCATCCACAACCAAGTAAACTTCACGGTAGGTTACAAGACCCCAGTTTTCCATAGCTCCAGCTGAGAAGTCAGGAAGGGCGATATGGAGAGATTGAGGGATTGGATACTTGACTCCGTAGTAATCTTCGTAAAACTCGATAGAGCGAACGGCAATGTCCAAAGAGAAATCAAGGTTAGAAAGTGGATGTGCTTTGGTAGAGTATACACCAACGAGGGTACCATTCTTAGTTTTAGCGGTCACCCCTTGCAAATCACCAGCAACAAAGGCCAACAAGTAAGAAGACATGCGAGGTGTTGTCTCAAACTTCCAGATACCTGTTTCCTTACGGTTTTCAACATCGATTTCTGGCATGTTAGACAAGGCCAATTCACCTTCTGCTTGGTCAAAACGTAGAGAGAGGTCAAAAGTTGCTTTAGCTTCTGGCTCATCCACACATGGGAAAGCTTCGCGCGCAAAATGGCTCTCGAACTGAGTAGACAAGACTTCCTTCTTGACTCCATCAACTGTGTAATAAGAAGGGTAAATCCCTGTCATGTTGTCTGTAATTTTTCCTGAGAAAGCGATAACCACTTCAACTTGACCTGCTTCCGCAAGTTCAATATGAAGGGCTTCATTGTCATGGTCAACTGTGAATGGGCGAGCTTGACCTGAAACTTCTACAGAGGCGATTTCCAAGTCTTTTTGATGAAGGGAAATGCGGTCACTCTGTGCTTGCCCAGTGATGATCACCTTCCCAGAAAACGTCTTGGTCTCACGACTCAAGTCTAAAAATAAATCATAATGTTCAGGAACAAATTGCTTAATAAAATGTTCAACTGCTTGCATAGTTTTCTCCTATTCTAAGTTTAAGAGCTGCTACTCTTCTTCAAACAAACTTATTATATCATGTTTTGCTTGAGAAAAAAGGATTGGACAGCGATTTCCAAAACTTTCTTCCTTCTAGCAATCTACAGTGGGTAGACCTTACGAAATTCTTCTAAAACAACCTTGCTTTCAGGTGTAAAAGTCAATCCTGCTTCTCTCAGCCACTCGGCGAAACAATCCTTATGAACCTGACGCCAATAGGCGAGGGATTTGTCACCTTCCCCTTCCTTAAAGGCATGTTGAGCAGAAACTTGATTGAAGGACTGGATAGAAACCTTTGTAATTTCGACAATACAGACAGCCTGATTTTGACTATCTAAAATGACATCAAAAGTTCCTTCTTGAGGAAGAGACTCGGCTTCTAGTGCATAGAGGTCGTAGGCTGATGCTGTTGCAGTCTTTTCGCCTCTTAAAACCAAATCTGCTAAAAGGTCTGCTTCCACTCCAAAAGCCCAAGCATCAATTTCATCTCCTATAGAGGGGTTAATTTTCTTGTATGCATTCCACATTTCTTGCGGTGTCATGGGTGCTCCTTTGTAATTTCTTACTTTCTTCTTTTATATGTTTGAGATGGTCTGGATGGTCAATCTCTAAATTAAAAATCTCTGGAATAGAACTATAGTGGATAATGCATTCGATACCCATCTGATTCATTTTTTGTATGAAAGAAGTATTCAAATAGCCTGCTACAGCAAAGTCAATCTTTTTCATCCTTGCTTTATCCTGCATATCTCTTAGCATATCTAACATAATTGGACTTTCCATATCATGCCATTGACTGCTTCTAACAGTGGCAAAAATAAAAGAAGTCAAATCATTCATTCCAACTACAATCTTTGAAATGCCCGTTTCCAGTATGCTGTCTAAGTCAAAATATGCTGACGGTAATTCAATCATCGTGGCAATTTTCCCAGTAAAACCATGTTCACGCAATACTCTAATAGCTTGTTTTAATTGGTCGGCATCATTGACAAAAGGAAAAATAAGAGACAGATTGGGATTATTTTGATAAACCTCTGTAACGACATTTGCCTCAGCCTGAAATTCATCCAGACACGCCAGTAAACGCCTAGTTCCTCTATATCCAAACAAAGGATAACGTTCGTCAAAACACTCTTTAGTCCCCTCTAAATAATTAGCTTCTGTATTCGTTAATTCAGAAAAACGATACCAAACTTCTTCATCTGAGTACAGGGAGCAGATAGTCTCTAGATAATCTTTTACAAATTGCTGACAACTTGCTAATATGATGTTTTGATTAACCTCTCTCAACAAATATTCCCCACGAATCATGCCAACATGATGAAATAGTTGTGGGTAAACTTTTTCATCAAGTTTTTCGCCACTAAGGGCAAGTTGGTTTCTCATCATTCACCTTCCAATTCATGTAAGAAGTCTTGTCCAGTTCTGGAAATCCTAATAATTCAGACTTAACCTTCAAGACTAATGGCGATGCATTTTCTTCTGTGATCTCTTGAATATCCATCCAAATATATCCAAGTGAATCATTCGCACCATCAGACACAGCTTCCGAAATCGTAACTTGAGGTGCACTCTCATTCATTTCAACATCATACAAGGTCATGACATGGTGAACCATAAAATTTTTTAACTCTTCCCTGACGAAAACATCGTAGATTCGAGGATTAGAGTAGCTTCTAACAGTTAATCCCGTCTCTTCCATAACTTCTCTAGTCAGCGTTTCCGTCAGTCCTTCACCAAGTTGCTGACTGCCTCCAGGTAGATCATACCGATGTTGATAAGGGCCTCTCGTTTTTTCAATGCAGAGTAACTTCCCATTTTCAAAGCAAACACCATAGACTCCAAAATGATTTTTGATTTCCATCCAACTCCTCCTACTTCAAAGACCAGCCACCATCTATTATAAAAATTTGCCCCTGCATAGCGCTTGCCTTCCCACTTGCTAAGAAAAGGCTGATTTCTGCTATTTCCTCTGGTTCAATCCAGCGTTTGATTGGCGTTTCACTCGCCACCCAGTCAGCCAAGCCACCTGGTTCAAAGTCGGCAACAGTCATAGCTGTCTTAACTGCTCCTGGAGCGATACCAAAGACCTGAATCCCAGCTTCAGCATAGTCTAGAGCCAACTGCTTGGTAAATCCAGCCAAAGCATGCTTAGATGAAGTATAGGCGTGACCACCTCCACCTGCTAGGCTAGAAGCGATAGAGCACATATTGATGATGATCCCCTTTTTATTTTCCAACATTTGCGTCAAATAATAGCGAGTCAACTCAACAGGAGTCATATAGTTGATTTCAAAAATTTCTTGAATTTCCTGCGCTGTCTGTTCCAAAAGTGGTTTGTAATCATCCAAAACTCCAGCAGTATTGCACAAAACTTCCACCTGAGGACACCAATCAAAAATAGGCTCTAAATCCAAGGTCAAATCTCTCTGTAAAAAGTGAAAATTACCCTCTAAGAGTGGATCTTCACCTTGGTCCACTCCGTAAACTTGATAGTTATTCTCTAAAAAGAGTCGAGCCTGAGCCAATCCGATCCCTGAACTCACTCCTGTAATGAGTACACGTTTAGTCATGCACTTCTACCCAATCCGTCGCCAAAACATCACAAGGTGTCGGACTCCACATGGAAAAACCTTCTCCTTCGCCAGACACGTTGATTAAGAAGTAAGGCGTCACTTCAAGTGCAACCCCGTTTTGTTCAATGGTATCAAAAAGCTGCACATAGTTTTCAGCACCTCCCCAACCAGTACGAACATATTTTTTCTTAGCCTTTAACCCAGGCAGCATTTCTTCAAATGTCATGTTTTTCTCCTTTAATATCAATAATTCTCCCCTTCATTATAACAAAAAAACCGCTTTACAACGGCTTTTTGACTGTGATTTATTTACATCTGCTTCTACTTACGGCAAATTATTCCCTGCAGCAAGATAGATTTCATACCATTCTTTTCTTGTTAAGCTAAAGTTTGTCGCTTGGCTAACTTCTCTCAAGTGCTTAGGATTTGTGGTACCTACAACTGCCTGCATTTTTGCTGGATAACGCAATATCCAAGAAATGGCAATAGTTGAAGGGGTTACTCCATATTTAATAGCTAAACGATCAAGTACTTGATTTAAAGCTTGAAATTTCTCATTTCCAACAAAATTCCCTTTAAAATACCCAAATTGTAAGACAGACCATGCTTGAATGACCACATCGTGTAATTTGCAATATTCAAAAATGCTGCCATCTCGCATAGTTGCTTGACTATCTTCCATATTAACATGAAAACCTGATTCGAATCCTGGAGTAAAAGCCGCACTCAATTGTAGCTGATTAACAGCTAACGGCTGCTTGACATCTTTTTTAAGCAACTCCATCATCATAGGATTTTGATTAGAAACTCCAAAATCTCGAACCTTACCTTGTTTATAAAGGAGATCAAAGACTTCTGCTACTTGGTCAGATTCCATCAAAGCATCTGGTCGATGAAGGAGCAAGCTATCTAGATGATCAATCTTCAATCTTTGCAAAATTCCGTCTACTGATTTTATAATATAGTCCTTAGAAAAATCAAAATAGGTAAATTCTTCAATGCGAATGCCACATTTGGACTGAATCCACATCTTTTCTCTTAAATCTGGACGATTTTTTAGGACAATACCTAACAGCTCTTCACAACGACCACGACCATATATATCAGCCAAGTCAAAAGCATTGATTCCAACAGAAAGTGCTGTTTCTACAAGCTCTTCAACTTCTTTTACAGACTTATCTTCTATTCTCATCATTCCGAGAACAATTTCTGATAATTCTTTGTCATCTTGACCAAGAGTTATGTATCTCATCAAATTTTTCTCCTTAAATTTCTAACATTCTTCCCTTCATTATAACAAAAAACCGCTTTGCAACGGCTTTTTGACTATATTTCACTCCATTTTATCTTCTTAAACCCACGGAACAGGAGAAAGATACCAATAAAGAGAACGGCTAAAGGAATAACTTTTGTAAGGAAAACATTTGAAATGCCCATCCACGCATAATAACGGAGCAGAGAACCTACAATAAGGTGGGCAATAATCATACTGACAAAGGGACGAAAGACCGCTTCTTTCCAATTCCAAATACTGATGACTAGAGAAAGCGTAAAGACAAGGAAACTATCCCAGGGAGCAGGAAGATAAAATGCTCCTTCTTGTACAAAACTTCCTATTCCTACATATCCCAGAACAACTAGCAGAACAAGAATCCCAACGACAATATAGGTGCCAATTTTCATTTTAGGAGAATCTTGGACTAGCCCCCAACGTAAGATTGTGGCCACAAGTCCAAATCCAATCAGAAAAAGAAGAAGTTGCCCTAAAAACGTAAGCAAATTGACTGTTAAGAGAGGACCTTTAGAAAAATCACCCAGTAGATGATAGTAACGTAATATCACTAGGACAAGGATTGGCGTCAACAGTGACTCCTTGATAGAACTGCGTGGTGCTTCCTTGAGCATCTCTTTCATTATTTTTTTAGGATTCTTACCTAAATAATCCTCTGCACTCATGCCATCTCGTTCTGCTTCTGAGAAATCTAACACCATCAAATAAATCTGCTCTCTGAGATAGTCCTCATCATAGAGAAATCCAGCAAGATTAAAACTATCCCACAATTCCTCAAAATACTGCTGATTCTCCTCAGAAAACTCATGCAACAAGGCGCTTGTTTCTTCATAATACTTCATTTTCTTCATGGTTTAACCCCCATTCTTAATTCCTTCTACTTTTTGACTCAAATCGTCCCATTGTTGCCAAAAGACCGAGACACGCTCTTCTCCTTCTTTCGTTAATGAAAAATACTTCCTATCTGGACCATCTGGCGACGGACGCATGTCGCCTCTTATCCATTGATTTTTTTCTAACTTTTGCAACAAAGGATAAATAGTTCCTGGAACGATAGTGTCAAATCCAGCCTCTCGCAAAGTCTGAATCAACTCATAACCATACCGCTCTTTTTGACCAATCATATCCAAGACACAACCTTCAAGAACACCTTTTAATAGTTGAGTTTCTTTCATCACTTCTCCCTTCTAATCTATTTTGTAATACATACTAGCAACTTCATCTATAATATACCACTTTCACACTAGTTTGTAAAGCAGAATAGTTAATACTCTTCTAAAATCTCTTCAAACCACGTCAGCGTCGCCTTATCGTAGATATGGTTACTGACTTCGTCAGTTCTATCCACAACCTCAAAACAGTGTTTTGAGCTGACTTCGTCAGTCTTATCTACTACCTCAAAACGGTGTTTTGAACAACCTGCTACTATAGTATATTGAAACTAGAATAGTACGCCATGGCTATTAAAACATTTCTAGGAATTAATTTGATTTTCCTAATCGATTTGTTCATATCTTATTTCAATCTACTATAGTTTCCTAGTTTGCTCTTTGATTTTCATTGAGTGTAAATAAAAAACAGAACTAGCCTGAACTAGTCCTGTCTACTTTTACCCAATCACACTTCCATTTGGTACAGCTGGATCAACTGTAAGAAGTGTTAATTGTCCATCATGTTCAGCTGAGAGGATCATCCCTTGGCTGACATATTTTTTCATCATCTTACGAGGTTTGAGGTTGGCAACAATTTGAACTTTCTTGCCGACCAATTCTTGTTCATTTGGATAGTATTTTGCAATTCCTGAGAGGATTTGACGGTCTTCACCATCACCTGCATCTAGGCGGAATTGAAGCAACTTATCTGAACCTTCTACTTTAGACACTTCTTTGACTTCTGCGACACGGATTTCAACCTTGTCAAAGTCTTCAAACTTGATTTCTTCCTTGTTTAGTTTGAGTTCAACTTCGTCTGGGTTCCACTCTTTTTCGACTGCTGGTTTGTTGCCTTCCATTTGTTCCTTGATATAGGCGATTTCTTCTTCCATATCCAGACGTGGGAAGATTGGTGTTCCTTTGGCAACTACAGTCACATCTGCTGGGAAGTCAGCCAAGCTCAAGTTTTCAAGGCTAGAAACTTCTGCTAGACCAAGTTGAGTCAAGACTGCACGACTAGTTTCCATCATAAATGGTTCAATCAAGTGAGCTACGACACGAAGGCTAGCTGCCAAGTGGCTCATCACACTTGCCAATTGGTCGCGAAGAGATTCATCCTTAGCCAAGACCCATGGGGCTGTCTCATCGATGTATTTGTTAGTACGAGAGATAAGTGTCCAGACTGCTTCTAAAGCACGTGGATAGTCAACTGCATCCATGTGTGTATGGTAGTCAGCGATTGATTGCTCTGCTACTTGAGCAAGAGCATTGTCAAACTCTGTTACACCCTCTACATAGGCTGGAATTTGTCCATCAAAATACTTGTTAATCATGGAAACCGTACGGTTGAGGAGGTTGCCAAGGTCATTAGCCAATTCATAGTTGATACGGCCGACATAGTCTTCAGGAGTGAAGGTTCCGTCTGAACCAACTGGAAGGCTACGCATGAGGTAGTAACGAAGTGGATCTAGTCCATAACGCTCTACCAACATTTCAGGGTAAACGACATTCCCTTTAGACTTAGACATTTTACCATCTTTCATGACGAACCAACCGTGGGCAATCAAACGATCTGGCAATTTGATATCTAACATCATAAGAAGGATTGGCCAGTAGATTGAGTGGAAACGAAGGATGTCTTTTCCTACCATGTGGAAGACTGTTCCATTCCAGAACTTGTCAAAGTTACCATGTTCGTCTTGACCGTAGCCAAGAGCTGTCGCATAGTTAAGAAGAGCATCAATCCAAACATAGACAACGTGCTTAGGATTTGATGGGACAGGCACTCCCCATGTAAAGGTTGTACGAGAAACTGCCAAATCCTCTAAACCTGGCTCGATGAAGTTGCGAAGCATTTCATTCAGACGACCATCTGGAGTGATAAATTCAGGATGGGCTTTGAAAAAGTCGACCAAACGATCTTGGTATTTGCTGAGGCGAAGGAAGTATGATTCTTCAGATACCCATTCCACTTCGTGACCTGATGGAGCGATACCACCAGTCACATTTCCAGCTTCGTCACGGAAAACTTCCGCAAGCTGGCTTTCTGTAAAGAATTCCTCATCTGATACTGAGTACCAACCAGAGTATTCACCCAAATAGATATCATCTTGAGCAAGCAAGCGCTCAAAGACCTGTGCGACAACTTTTTCATGGTAGTTATCCGTTGTACGGATAAATTTATCGTATGAGATATCTAGTAATTGCCAGAGTTCTTTAACTCCAACTGCCATCCCATCAACATAGGATTGAGGTGTGATACCAGCTTCTTCTGCTTTTTGTTGAATCTTTTGACCATGCTCATCAAGACCTGTCAAATAAAAGACATCGTAGCCCATCAGGCGTTTGTAACGTGCTAGGACATCACAAGCAATGGTTGTGTAGGCAGATCCGATATGAAGTTTACCAGATGGATAGTAAATCGGCGTTGTAATATAAAAATTCTTTTCAGACATAATTTTTCCTTTCCAGGCAAATGAAACCTGTTTTTCTAACACTTCATTATATCACATTTTTAAGGATTTTCGATAGAGAAATCCATACAAAAACAAGATAGACAAGTGTCCATCTTGTTTATTCTATTCATAACGAAGAGCTTCAATTGGATCAAGTTTCGATGCCTTGTTGGCTGGCAAGACTCCAAAAATCATACCAACACTAGCCGAAACCGCAAGACTAAATAGGGCAACTGGAATTGATACTCCCACTTCTATACCCGCAATCAAACCTTGTAAAAGTATACCAGCTATAGCGGTTAAGCCTGTCGCAATTGTCAAACCAATGACTCCACCAAGCAAGGTCAAAATCATAGATTCAATCAAAAACTGGATTAAAATATTGGCACGTGTTGCACCCAAAGCCTTACGAAGACCAATCTCACGCGTACGCTCTGTCACCGAAACCAGCATGATGTTCATAACACCAGTCCCTCCAACAAAGAGAGAAATTCCTGCGATGGCACTAATAATCGTCGTCATAAAACTAAACAATTGTTGAACTTCTGCAAATGCAGCTGACTCATCTGCTACTTGATATTCTCCCTGTTGCAAGCCAGCAAGCTCTGTCATTTTTCGTGCTAATTCTGGCCCCAGAGTTTGAGTCAAACTTGTGTCATTCACTCGAAAGACAATATTAGCTATTTCATCTACATTAAAATTCGCAGCAAGAGAGATATTTGTGGTAATGGGCAAGCCGCCAAGACCATACATTTTTGAATTTTTAGATTCTTGGCTAGTATAAACACCAATGACTCGATAACTAAAACCATTGACTTCTACAACCTTGTTAATAGCCTCTTGAGGAGATCCAAATAGACTAATGGATAATTCTTCATCAAGCAAAATGATACTTGCAAATTCTTTGAAATCTTGTTCTCTCAGACTACGGCCTGCAAGAATTTCATTGTTAACAGCCTCCATATAAGTTCTGTTACCACCTGTCAAATTGGCATTTTCAACCTTTTTATCTTTATAAGTCAAGATGGCGTTCGTTGAGTTGGTTACATAGTAATTATCCACTCCCTTCAGTTTAGCTGCCTCCTTGACCCAAGATTCTTGCGGTTTTGGTGGTTCAACATGAACTTCCTCTTCTTTTCCAGAAACCGTAAAAGCTGATTGTTTCTGAGTAAAAGATCCATCTTTACTTTTTTTAGAAGAGAAAAAGACACTGATATTTTTTTGAGATCTGGTCATATTTTTATTGAGCTGTCGAGACATAGAATCACCCAGAGCCATAATCACAACAACCGATGAAACACCGATAATAATCCCAATCATGGTAAGCAAAGAACGCATCTTGTGAGCCATAATAGATGAAAAGGCAAATTTCAGATTCTGCATCTTAGTTTTCCTCCTTTTCTAACTGAGCACTATCAGATGAAATGACTCCATCTCGAATGACAATCTGGCGTTTGGCATAAGCAGCGATTTCAGGCTCATGCGTTACCATAATAATAGTTTTTCCTTCTTTATTCAGTTCAACCAATAATTGCATGATTTGGTTGCCTGTTTTGGTATCCAAGGCTCCTGTCGGTTCGTCCGCTAGGATGATAGAAGGATTGTTTACCAAGGCACGCGCAATGGCTACACGTTGCTTTTGACCTCCAGATAATTCCGAAGGTAAATGGTGACTACGTTCTGTCAATTCAACCTTATCAAGATATTCCTCAGCTAACTTGCGACGTTTTGAAGCCGAAACTCCTGCATAAATCAAGGGCAATTCTACATTTTGTAGAGCATTGAGTTTGGATAGAAGAAAGAACTGCTGAAAGACAAATCCGATTTGTTGGTTACGGACCTTGGCTAGTTGTTTTTCACCCAGTCCAGCTACTTCTTGGCCTTCAAGATAATATTCGCCACTGCTTGGTGTATCCAACATGCCAATCGTATTCATGAGAGTAGACTTACCAGAACCTGATGGTCCCATGATAGCAACGAATTCACCCTCATTCACTTCAAGGTTAATATTTTTGAGTACCTGCAGTTCTTGGTCACCATTACGGTAACTTCTGCAGATATTTTTTAGACTAATTAGTTGCTTCATCAGTCTTCACCTCTTTTCCTTCCTCTAGAGAAGACGTTGGGTTACTGATGACCTTGACTCCATTTGTCAGACCTGAAGTGATTTCTTGGTTGTCCGCATCAGCATTACCCAAACCAACTTCCACTTTCTTGGCCTTTTTCTGCTCGTCAAGCACCCAGACATAGTTCTTATCATTTTCATTCACAATACTTGTTAGAGGAACCAAAATAGCTTTACTCTTATTCTTGACCTCAACACTTACTGAGAATCCTTGTTTCAAGTCACCAATTTCACTTGTAACATCAATAGTATATGGATATTTAGAACCAGAATTACCAGCAGCTGCGGTAGCTGTACTTGCTGCTTCGCCATTGTTTTTAGGGTAATCAGAGATATAGCTAATCTTACCAGTCCATCTCTTATCTTGATAAACTTTAGAAGTAAAGGTTACTTCTTGGCCAACAGATAGGTTGGCAAGGTTATATTCAGATAATTCACCCTTAACTTGCAAGTTTTCATTGCTTACAATATGAACCATCACCTGGCTAGCACCAGTTGGAGATTTTGAAACATTGCGGTTGACTTCGACTACAGTTCCCTCTAGGGTACTGAGAACAGTCGTTGCATCCAACTGACTTTGAGCCTTGCTTAATTGCGCTGCTGCATCTGCACGGGCATCACGAGCATCACCCAGTTGTGCATCAATAGATGAAACGGAATTTCCTGAGACTGGAGCTGGAGCTTGCGCTGCAGCACCTTCTCCTCCTGCTGGCGCTGGTAACTGTGGAGTCGGAGCTGAAGCGGCTTCATTTCGTGCTTGATTGAGTTCGTTGATATGACGATCTGCCTTAGCTACTGCTCGACTCGCTGAATCATAGGCCGCCTGGGCTTCTGAACTACTGTACTTGACTAAAGCCTGCCCTTCGCTGACCTTATCCCCCACAGAAACAAGGATTTCATCTAAATCTCCCTTACTAGCATCAAAATAAACATATTGTTCATTTTTTGCTGTTACTGTCCCTGACAATAAGACAGAAGATGCCACGCTTCCTTCTTTAGCAACAACAAGATGAGTAGCTTCATCTTTTACAGCGGTCTGAGATGGTTGTCTAAAGAGCAAAATCCCCCCAGCACCCAATACAACTACACTTGCAGCACCAACTGCTGCATACAATTGCCACTTTTTAGCTTTACCATTCTTTTTCATAATGAAACTCCTTTTTGATTTAAAGTCCTTAACAATATTATATCAAAATTAGCAAATATAAACAATAACAGTTCAGAACGAAATAATGACATTTCGGGATTTAATTATTGTTCGGAATCTATTTTTTATTACCATTGTACTAGTTATATAATACACTTTATTTTTACTTTTTGCAAGCCTTTTCTTTAATTTTTTTAAACGTAGCAGATTTTTGCAATCAAATCAAAAAAAAGATAGAATATGACTATCAAAAAATGACACTCTACTATTTAAAAGAGTACAAAGGAGTTTTCAATGAGAGAATATGATATCATTGCTATTGGTGGAGGTAGCGGAGGAATTGCTACCATGAACCGTGCTGGTGAACACGGAGCCAAAGCGGCCGTTATTGAGGAAAAGAAACTAGGCGGAACATGTGTCAATGTCGGATGTGTTCCTAAAAAAATCATGTGGTACGGGGCGCAAATCTCTGAGACTTTCCATCAATTTGGAGAAGACTACGGTTTTAATACTACTGATCTTAACTTTGACTTTGCAACCCTACGTCGCAATCGTGAAGCCTACATTGATCGCGCTCGTTCTTCTTATGATGGCAGTTTTAAACGCAACGGCGTAGACCTGATTGAAGGCCATGCTGAATTTGTAGATTCTCATACTGTTAGCGTAAATGGTGAGCTGATTCGTGCTAAACATATCGTGATTGCTACTGGTGCCCATCCAAGTATTCCAAATATTCCTGGTGCTGAACTAGGTGGCTCTTCTGATGATGTATTTGCCTGGGAAGAATTGCCAGAGTCAGTTGCTATTCTAGGCGCGGGTTATATTGCCGTTGAGTTGGCTGGCGTACTCCACACCTTTGGTGTCAAGACAGATCTCTTTGTTCGTCGCGACCGTCCTTTACGCGGTTTTGATTCTTACATCGTTGAAGGTTTGGTCAAAGAAATGGAAAGAACAAACTTACCACTTCATACTCACAAAGTCCCTGTCAAGTTAGAAAAAACTGCTGAAGGCATTACCATTCATTTTGAAGATGGTACTAGTCACACAGCTAGCCAAGTTATCTGGGCTACTGGTCGCCGTCCAAACGTTAAGAGCTTGCAACTTGAAAAAGCTGGAGTAACTCTGAACGAACGTGGCTTTATCCAAGTGGATGAATACCAAAATACTGTTGTTGAGGGAATCTACGCTCTAGGTGATGTAACAGGCGAAAAAGAACTAACTCCAGTTGCTATCAAGGCTGGACGTACTTTATCTGAACGTCTCTTTAACGGCAAAACAACTGCTAAAATGGACTACTCAACTATTCCAACCGTTGTCTTTTCACACCCTGCTATCGGAACTGTTGGATTGACAGAAGAGCAAGCTATTAAAGAATACGGTCAAGACCAAATCAAGGTTTACAAATCAAGCTTTACTTCTATGTACTCTGCTTGCACTTGCAACCGTCAAGAAACACGTTTCAAATTGATCACAGCTGGTTCAGAAGAAAAAGTTGTCGGACTTCATGGAATTGGATACGGTGTTGATGAAATGATTCAAGGATTTGCTGTTGCTATCAAAATGGGAGCAACCAAGGCAGACTTTGATGCAACTGTGGCGATTCATCCAACTGCATCTGAAGAATTTGTAACCATGCGTTAATCGACACAAAAGAAGCTGATACAAATGTGTCTGCTTCTTTTTTAATGATTTTCGAATCGATGAAAACAACTTACCCAGTCAGCAAAATCGGCCGTTACAGTTTTTGTTACCTTTGTTATAAAAACAGGTTGACAATAATATTAAATCAAGTATAATAGTTACTATACATAAGAAAAGAGGTTAACTATTTTGAAAAAAGCTCACGTTTATGCTATCCCTGCTATTGGGGCTGCTCTCATTGCTGTTTTGGCACAAATCAGTCTTCCAATTGGACCTGTTCCCTTCACTCTGCAGAACTTTGCAATCGGCTTGATTGCTACTGTCTTTAGACCGAGAGAGGCTGTACTTTCTGTTGGACTCTATCTTCTTCTAGGTGCTATCGGTCTTCCTGTCTTTGCAGGAGGTGGAGCTGGATTTCATGCTTTGATTGGTCCTACTGCAGGCTATCTTTGGTTTTATCTTGTTTATTCTGGACTTACCTCTTCTCTAACTAACAGTGATAGTGGTTTTGTCAGAATTTTTCTAGCAAATCTCTTGGGAGATACACTTGTTTTTGTCGGTGGGATCATTGGATTGCATTTCCTAGCTGGAATACCATTTGAAAAAGCTCTTCTTGTGGGGGTATTTCCCTTTATCATCCCAGATCTTGGTAAAATTATTGCTATTAGTTTTATTAGCCGTCCATTACTTCAACGCCTTAAAAATCAGGCTTACTTTGCTAACTAGAAAAGGATATCGAGTTGTCATGACTCAGTATCCTTTTCTTTCATTTTGAAAACTTATACTCTTCGAAAATCAAATTCAAACCACGTCAGCTTCGCCTTGCCGTACTCAAGTACTGCCTACGGCTAGCTTCCTAGTTTGCTCTTTGATTTTCATTAAGTATTAGTTACCTTTAAAGGCATCCACCATGGTTTGAAATTCTTCATTTGAGAGAGTAATTCCTTTGCCCATTTTAGTATGATCTGGACTCCAAGCACGAATATCAAACTTTGCAGGGGCACCATTAAAGCTCACACGGTTGATTTCCTTAGTCCAACCTTTTTCGTTTTCAGAAAGAGTCAACAAGTGCTCTTCGATTTCAAATGTAAATTCTGCCATTTTCTTCTCCTTTTTTAGCTTTCATTTGATTATTCGTAAAATCTTGTAGATTTTAGGAAAATTTTATATAATATTGATATAAAAGAAGGGAGGCCAATATGAGACATAAATTCCAGCAAGTTCTAGATAAAATACATGACTTTTTAAATGGACATGATCAACCAGACCATACTGAAAGCAACTCCCTTACAGCCACTATTGAAGAGGCTATCCAGAAACAAACTGCTGTTCACCTTATCTTGTCTGAGACAAGCTTTACAGGTGACATCATCAAATACGATCAGCAACGCCAGCAAATTATCGTGAAAAATTTTGCTAAAAATGTAAGCCGTATTATCCGCATAAGCGATATTCAACGCCTGCGATTTGTCCCTTCAACTGTCCAAACAGCTCAAAAAAATAGATTTAAGAAAGAGTGAGATGTAGTTGCTTCATCCCACTCTTTTTCTTAGCGAATTTGTTCAAAATGTAAATGAACAGCGATATGGTCTCCATAACCACTTCTTTCCAAATCTCGTTGTAGACGATAGGAAATGTAGTGTTCTGCAATGGTAATGTAACCTGCACCCAATAAACGGTGTTCAACCATAGACTGAATCATGCTAATGGTAGCACGTTCCACCTTGGCTTCTTCCAAATCCAAAACCACTTTCTTAGTGACTTGTGCAAGGTTTTGACGCAAATCATCTGTCAATACATAGACAGTCTGGGCTGCCTTTAAGATAGCTTGGTAAATCTTATCTGGATTAAATTCAGCAATTTCTCCATCACGTTTGATTACTTGCATAGGGTTCTCCTTTATTCTTTGTTTTCTTTGATTTCTGCCAGCATTTTTTCTTCTTCTGCTGTCAGTTGATAATGTTCAAGCAAATCCGGTCTGCGTTCGTAGGTTTTCTTTAAACTCTCATACAGGCGCCACTGACGAATCTTTTCATGGTGCCCGCTCATCAGAATATCCGGCACAACCATACCACGATAATCATAGGGACGTGTGTACTGAGGATATTCGAGAAGGCCTGAAGAAAAACTATCATCTTGGTGGCTAGACTCCTTTCCAATCACTTCTGGAATCAGGCGTACCGTAGCATCAATCATGGTCATAGCTGCCAATTCTCCTCCAGTTAAGACATAATCTCCTAAGGAAATCTCATCTGTCACCAAGGTCTTGATCCGCTCATCATAGCCCTCATAGTGACCGCAGATAAAGATAAGTTCTTCCTCTTGAGCCAAATCCTCAGCATAAGCCTGATTGAACTGCTTTCCAGCAGGATCAAGGAGAATGACGCGCGGATTTTTCTTTTCAATAGCATCAAAGGCATCGAAAATGGGTTGGGCTCGGAGCAACATCCCCTGACCGCCTCCGTAGGGCTCATCGTCAACATGGCGGGCCTTTTCAGCCTTTTCTCGAAAATTATGATACTGGATATCCAAGAGCCCTTTTTCTCGAGCCTTTCCAACGATTGAGTGCTCCAGTGGAGAAAACATCTCTGGAAAAAGGGTTAAAATATCAATCTTCATCGTCTAACCCTTCTAAGATTTCCACATTGACGCGGTTATTTGGAATATCAACATTGAGAACCACTGGTGGGATATAAGGCAATAACAAATCACGCTTGCCTTTTCGCTTGACCACCCAAACATCGTTAGCACCTGGTTGTAGGATTTCCTTGATGGTTCCAATCAAGTTGTCTCCCTCATAGACCTCCAAACCGATAATCTCGTGATAGTAGAATTCACCATCATCTAGGTCATTCAAATCTTCCTCAGCGACCTTGAGACTGTATCCCTTGTACTTTTCAATAGCATTGATATGGTACATATCTTTGAATTTAATAATGTCAAAGTTCTTCTGTTTACGGTGGCTAGCGATAGTCACTGTTTGGACAAACTGATCTTTTTCATCAAACAAGGCTAGCTCAGCCCCTTTTTTAAACCGTTCTTCTGCAAAATCCGTCACAGACAAGACTCGCATCTCACCCTGCAACCCCTGCGTATTGACGATTTTCCCAACATTAAAGTAGTTCATCTTGTCTCCTGTAGTCTATTTCTTTCCATCTTATTCTGACAATTCTCGAATAATAGTCGCAATTTTTTCGGATTCAGACCACTGTAAATAATGGTGATTCCCTCCTAAAATGAGTTTAGTATTGGAAGTCCAATATTCTGATTCTCTGTACTCTTTTTCTCTATAAGGCTGACAAAAAATAAATACAGGGGCATAAGCTTCTATCGACAAATTCTCAAAATCTTCCTCAGTAATCTCTCCAGATATCTGAAATTCTGGATCTTGATTTTCCAACTCTGAGCCTTTTTCTTGCATTAATTCCCAGATTTCTTTATTAATTTCAGGGTTAAATGTTGCTTGAGTTAAGTTCTTAAAATAAAGTTCAGGACCACACTCGTCAATCAGCCTCATCTGCTCTTCCATTTCTGGATAAGGATTTTCTGAAAAATCAGCAAACATGACGTTTTTAGTTGTCGGTTCAATTGCTAGTAAAGCCTGACACTTAATTGGTTTGTTGAGCAATTTACAAGCTAAAATTCCACTCAAACTATGTGCACAAAGTATATATTCAGAAATCCTTAATTCTTCAAGTACTTCATAAACCGCATCTGCAAGATTATCTAGATTTTTTCCAGTTTGGTCATGAATCGGACTCCTACCTGTGTTCGGAAAATCAATTGTCAAATAACCAATTGTAGGAGGAAGTTTTTCAAGTATAAGTGAAAAATTTTCATAACTTGGTAGCAAACCTGCTCCACTTAAACAGACTAGCACTTTCTTTTGCTTTTGATAAGTAACAGAGAGACTACCAATTTCTGTAGATACTTCAATCCTCTTCATAAAGAAATACACTCATTCTATATAATGAATTATTAAAAATCCTTATCCTTTATTTTAACACGTTCCAGTGATTTTCTCAAGTTGGATAAATCTCATCTTACAGAGCTACTACTTCTTCAAAGAATTCACCAATTATCTGATTAAACTCTTGAGGATGATCATTCATCGGTTGGTGTTTACTGTCTGAAATCGTTACTTGACGTGCATTAGGATTTAAGGCCATGATCCCATCGTAGATCATTTTTAGGTGTTTTGGAAAATCATTTTCGCCTCTTACTAATAGCATAGGAGGATTTCCATGATAACCCTCTATCTCATGGACAGCCAAAAAACCTGTGATTCCAAGGTTCAAAAAAACATCTCTCCCAGTTTCTATAATGGCCTTCTTGACTAATTCTCTTGTGATAGGATTATCTGTACACATTTTTGAGTTCTTATCTGCAATCAACTTCCAAGGAATCGTTTTGTACATAAGGGAACTATATTTTATGCGATTTCTCTCTTTATCTGATAGGTAACGATGCTGTCCCCAACTATCTACCATGACCAAGGCTAGAACTCTTTCTGGATGGCGATAGGTGTACTCTTGAAGTGGATTCCCTCCCCAAGAATGACCAACCAATATCACCTCTTCTAGCTGAAAATAGGACAAAATAGAATCTACATCTTGAACAGCACCTTCTAAGTCAGGTAAACCAACTTTCATAGGTGATTCACCCTGTCCTCTAACATTGACAAAGTAGAGGTCAAATCCTTCAAAAGCATCATACTGGTGGGCCCACATCTGACTACGGCCGCAAGCTCCATGATAAAAAATAATGTGTCCTTTACTTGAGCTTCCAGGGCGATGATAAACAGCCAAGTCACAATCTAAGACTGGTATAATGTGACGTACTAAAGTCTCAGGTTTTCTGTTATAAAAAGCAATAGCTTCAGCTATATCATTTTGCTTCATTTCTAAACTCTCTCTTCTTTATCCTAGTATTATTCTTTTTATCTATTTTATCATGCCATATTAAAATCATCATTTTCTAAACTTAATTACATTAAAATTTTTGAATTTTCTGTATCATTTAGATTAAGAAAAAGACTGCTCAGCAATCTTTACTTTTTTCTCATCAGATTCATGCCTAAAATTCCAGCAATAATCAAAGTTGCTCCGATTACATGGTAGCTATAAATTGGTTCGTGGAGGATAAGAGCTCCAGCTAGAATGGTCAAAACTGTTCCAAGATTTCCAAAGACACTGACGGTTGATGCTCCAAGTCGAACAATAGCATATATAGAGAGACTACCAGTAACGATAGAGGCTAAAATTCCCAAATAGAGAATTGAAAGCAGATAAGATACCTGTCCAAGTGGCTCAAAGTAAGCTAATATGTTCCCCTCTAGATAGTGCGAGGTCAGACTCAGCGTATTAAAGGTGACGAAGCCAACAAATATCACAACAGCTGTCATATCCATGGCCCGATAGCGACCTCCTTTGGACTTGCTGAGGATATTGTTTATTGCATTGGCGAGAACAGATCCCAACATCAAGAGAAAGCCAAAGCTAGCAGTCTCAGTACCAAAATTAGCTCCTTTACTAAGGAAGATGAAAACTACTCCTGCTACGGATAAAAATAAAAAGAACTTTTGAAGCAAGCTTGTCTTTTCCTTGAGAAAGGCCGATGCTAAAAGGAGCGTAAAAATCGGGACAAGAGCCTGTAAAATTCCAGCTTCAGAAGACGATATATACTGTAAAGCAAAGGATTGAAAAATAAAAAAGAGAAGAGGATAGAAAAGACTCATAGGAAGAATAGAAAGAATATCTTTTCCACTTAAACTCACTTTGATAAGTTTGGTTTGATGAAGAACGACCATTACTAAAGCTGCGATTGTATAGCGATGCGCTAAGTTTGTGAGAGGACTGGCATAGCCTAAAGCAATCTTAGTAAATAAAAAAGAAAATCCAATGATGGCTGAAAAGGATAAGGCTGCTAGGTAAGCTTTTGTTTTCTCGTTCATAGACTGTTACTCCTTTTAAAAATAGTTATTCTCAAGATAGATCAACTAGAATTCTTTGAGACTATCTTTCTATTGTAGCATAGTAGAATCCTAGATGCTATTTCTAGAATTAGTATTTTATGCCTTCTATCACAGTTTATCTAGTTCATTGACTAAAAAAGACTCTACGAGTCTAATCTGCCTTTCTCGTTCTTGTCTCACAAGTTCTAGCTTGTCTACCTCTTGGAAATTCCTTACTTTGATAGCATAATCCACCATTTTCCTTGCTTTATCTTTCTTATATTTACTAATACCCTCTTTATTAGTAAAAAATTGATTTCTTATCGTCTTAGAGGTCCCCCTTCAAAAAGCCTTCCAAATCCTGATGAGGCTATTTTACACTTCTCCACACAAAAAAAGCGAGACATTCGTCCCACCCTTCTTATTTTTCGTCAATAACGATTCTTACTTTTTTGTCTTCAGTTGGGACAGAGTAGACAATCGTTCTTATCGCAGAAATAGTGCGACCCTTACGACCGATTACACGACCCACATCACTTTGATCAAGATCCAAATGATATTCCAAAAATTCTGGTGTATCTTCAATCTTGATAGTTAAGGCATCTGGTTGTGAAATCAAGGGTTTCACAATCGCAATAATGAGATTTTCAATCGTATCCATCTGTCAACCTACTTTAAACTTATTTTGAGAATTTAGAATCGTGGAATTTCTTCAATACGCCTTCTTTTGAAAGGATGTTACGTACTGTATCTGAAGGTTGAGCTCCATCAGCCAACCATGCAAGAACGCGGTCTTCTTTCAAAGTTACTTGGTTTTCAGCAACAAGTGGGTTGTAAGTTCCAACTGTTTCGATGAAACGTCCGTCACGTGGTGAACGTGAGTCTGCTACGTTAATACGGTAGAAAGGTTTTTTCTTAGAACCCATACGAGTCAAACGGATTTTAACTGCCATTTTTAAAGTCTCTTTTCTTATTTTTTATTTCGGTGAAATAGCTGAGCTATTTAGCACATGTTCTATTATAGCAGATTTCTGGCAGGTGTCAAGAAAAAAACTTGACAGACTATAAAATTTTTAAACCATTTAGAAATTTGTTAGAAGTAGGAAATAAATGTTTGAAAGAGGCTATCCGTGAATACTATTTTATACTCAATGAAAATCAAAGAGCAAACTAGGAAGCTAGCCGCAGGTTGCTCAAAGCACTGCTTTGAGGTTGTAGATAAGACTGACGAAGTCAGTTACATATATCTACGGCAAGGCAAAGCTGACGTAGTTTGAATTTGATTTTCGAAGAGTATTAGAAACATTTTATAAAGACCATCAACTCAAACCCTTCATCTCTCCTGAACGAGATTTGGATACTTGGTTCCTAAATCCTAAGCCCGTTCCCAAGCGAAATATCAAGGATTTTAAGAACGATATCTACTAATTAATTTATAAAATATGAATTAATAGATTCTAAATAGGGGAATAATTTAGTTCTGTAAAAATTAACTTCTACACCTACAAAGCTTATTCTGACAGACTTTATAACAATCTAAGAAAAAAGTAGAGATTCATACAGTATCTAGATTTTCCAAAAATTCTTTATCATCAAATATTATTAACAAAACTATCCAAACCAAATCCGATGCATTGCTTCAAAGATTTCTTTAGTTGTTTGACTAGCGAGGGCTTTTATTAAAAAATTTTTTCAAATAATTGCCACCTTGGCACATAAATTCTTGCTTTCCAAATTTAAATGTGATATATTTATAACATAAAATTCAAGTGTTATATATTTATAACATAAAAAAGGTGTCTATCATGAAAAAAAGTCAAAAAATGCGTGGCCTCATTGCAGTGATTGCCGTAGCTCTCTTTATTGATTTTACTGTTTTATTTGGTTCTAATCTTAGTTGGGAACCCAAGTTAGTTATTACTGGTATTTCAGTGTTAGGTCAAATTGTAGCTATTTGGGGCTGGCTACATAGGAAACCACGGCCTCATAAGAGTCAGAAAGGTAAGGAAAAGATTATTTTTGACTTGTCTGCTAAGCTTTACGCGATACTTGTGTTTGCAGCAAGCATTTTTTATACAGTAGGAATTTGGGTTGCGAACCCAAGCGAAAGTTCTGGTATTAAAGAATGGATTTTGGGAATTGGCCTCGTTATTGAAGTGATTGTATTTGTTTTTTTCTCCTTGAAAAATGTCAAGGAAACTCCGGACGAACGCTTTTATGCTAATTTAGCCAAGGCAGCTAGCTTGATGTTTGTTTTTATACTAGGCGCACTGATGATACTAGCAGTTATCATTGGGTATATGGGGTCTCTCACTCTTTACATGGGCCAGATATTTATTAGCATAGCTGCCTTGATTTGCATCTTTGCGGTTGTCTATCTTATCTTGGAACGTAGGGGATAAGCATGGCCAAAGAAAGCAAGATTATTACTAATCTCAAATCTGTTCGTGAGTCCACAGGCATGACCCAGCAGGAGTTAGCCGACCGCATCGGCATGCGACGCGAGACAATTCTGCACTTGGAAAATAATCGTTACAACCCTTCGCTAGAAATGGCTCTTAAAATTGCTCAAGTTTTTAATCTGAAAGTAGAAGACCTCTTTGAACTCAGACAGCAAGAGGAAGCATAATTCTTTTCGAGACCTAGTATTAAGTTCATTGATTCATTAGGAATTGAAGCCAAAAGAAAAAATCCTTTGAAAATGTGCTCTTTTAAAATATAGTAATTCTTTCGAATTAACCTTTACTAATTGTGATGCTTTACGAGCTTTCTTAAGATCTGGTTTCCTAAATACTTTGAGTACACTTATGGCATTGATGCCTCTAAACAAGCTACTTTCTGGTTGGCTTCCTCTTAAACTACCTTGTCACTAACATTTGAAATCCCCTTCTTTTTAGGGTACAATGGTAGAAATGAATTTTTGAGAGGAACAGAATGAAAAAACTAGCAACCCTTCTTTTACTGTCCACTGTAGCTCTAGCTGGATGTAGCAACATCCAACGTAGTTTGCGTGGTGATGACTATGTAGATTCTAGCTTGGCCGCTGAGGAAAGCTCCAAAGTAGCTGCCCAATCTGCCAAGGAGTTAAACGATGCTTTAACAAACGAAAACGCCAATTTCCCGCAACTATCTAAGGAAGTTGCTGAAGACGAGGCTGAAGTGATTCTCCACACAAGTCAAGGAGATATCCGCATTAAACTCTTCCCTAAACTGGCTCCTCTAGCGGTTGAAAACTTCCTCACTCATGCCAAAGAAGGCTACTATAACGGTATTACCTTCCACCGTGTCATCGATGGCTTTATGGTCCAAACTGGAGATCCCAAAGGGGACGGTACAGGTGGTCAGTCCATCTGGCATGACAAGGATAAGACTAAAGACAAGGGAACTGGTTTCAAAAACGAGATTACTCCTTATCTCTATAACATCCGTGGTGCTCTTTCTATGGCTAATACTGGTCAACCAAACACCAATGGTAGCCAGTTCTTCATCAACCAAAACTCTACAGATACCTCTGCTAAACTCCCTACAAGCAAGTATCCAAAGAAAATCATCGAAGTCTATAAAGAAGGGGGAAACCCTAGTCTAGATGGCAAACACCCAGTCTTTGGTCAAGTGATTGACGGTATGGATGTTGTGGATAAGATTGCCAAAGCCGAAAAAGATGAGAAAGACAAGCCAACTACTGCTATCACAATCGACAGCATCGAAGTGGTAAAAGACTACGATTTTATACTCAATGAAAATCAAAGAGCAAACTAGGAAACTAGCCGCAGGCTGTACTTGAGTACGGCAAGGCGACGTTGACGCGGTTTGAAGAGATTTTCGAAGAGTATTAAATCTTAAAAACCTAAAAAATACAGTACCCACATTCGGTACTGTATTTCTTTTACTCTCATTCTTAAGTTAAATTATTAAAATCCCAGATTTGGTCCATCCAGCCTTCATAAAAATCTGGCTCGTGACAGACCATAAGAATCGATCCCTTGTATTCTTTGAGAGCACGTTTGAGTTCATCCTTGGCATCCACATCCAAGTGGTTGGTCGGCTCGTCCAGCACTAGAACGTTGTTTTCACGATTCATCAAGAGACAGAAACGAACCTTGGCTTGTTCCCCGCCTGACAAGACCTGAATTTGACTTTCAATATGCTTGGTTGTCAAACCACAACGAGCAAGAGCTGCACGAACTTCAGCTTGGTTGAGAGCTGGAAAGGCATTCCAAACAGCCTCTAGTGGTGTTTGGCGATTACCGCCTTCTACTTCCTGTTCAAAATAACCGAGTTCTAGGTAGTCACCGCGTTCCACTTCCCCAGCGATTGGCGGGATAATTCCCAAAAGACTCTTCAAGAGAGTTGTTTTCCCGATACCATTTGCCCCGATAATAGCAACCTTTTGATTGCGTTCAAAGGTAAGATTTAAAGGCTTAGTAAGAGGACGGTCATAACCAATCTGCAAATCCTTGGCTTGGAAGATAAAGCGCCCGGGTGTACGAGCTGATTTGAAATCAAAGGATGGTTTTGGTTTCTCACTTTGCAGCTCGATAATATCCATCTTATCCAATTTCTTTTGACGAGACATGGCCATGTTTCGTGTTGCAACACGCGCTTTGTTTCGAGCCACGAAGTCCTTGAGGTCCGCAATCTCTTTCTGCTGACGTTCGTAGGCAGCCTCTAGCTGAGATTTCTTCATAGCATAGACTTCTTGGAACTGGTAGTAGTCACCAGAGTAACGCGTCAGCTGTTGATTTTCCACATGGTAGACAATATTGATCACATCGTTCAGGAATGGAATGTCGTGTGAAATAAGAACAAAGGCATTCTCATAGTTTTGGAGATAGCGCTTGAGCCAATCAATATGCTCAGCATCCAAGTAGTTGGTCGGCTCGTCCAGAAGCAAGATATCGGGCTTTTCAAGGAGGAGTTTAGCCAAAAGAACCTTGGTTCTTTGTCCACCTGACAAAGAGGTTACATCCGTATCCATGCCAAAGTCCATGACACCAAGGGCACGCGCCACTTCGTCAATCTTGGCATCCAAGGTATAGAAATCACGACTCTCCAAACGGTCTTGGAGTTCTCCCACTTCTTCCATGAGAGCATCAACATCCGCTCCGTCTTCAGCCATTTCCATATAGAGGTCATTGATACGGACTTCCGCTTTGAAAAGATCATCAAAGGCTGTACGGAGAACATCACGAACAGATTGGCCTTCAGCAAGAACGGAGTGCTGGTCTAAGTAGCCTGCCGTCACATATTTGGACCACTCAACCTTTCCTTCGTCTGGCAACATCTTACCAGTCACAATGCTCATAAAGGTTGATTTCCCTTCACCATTGGCACCGACTAGACCGATATGTTCTCCCTTGAGGAGACGGAAGGACACATCTTCAAAAATTGCACGGTCACCAAAACCGTGACTCAGATTTTTAACTTCTAAAATACTCATTTTAATTCCTTATCTTGTTTTTATACTCTTCGAAAATCAAATTCAAACCACGTCAGCTTCACCTTGCCGTACTCAAGTACAGCCTGCGGCTAGCTTCCTAGTTTGCTCTTTGATTTTCATTGAGTATTATGTAATCGTTTATAAAGTAGCCAAGCGATATAGCCACCCAAGGTATTGGTCCACAAATCATCAATCTCAAAGACGCGATTAAAATCAAAGAAAAAGTCCAAGACTAACTGCGTACACTCAATTCCAAGACTCACTAGAAAACTGAAAAGTAGCACTCTTTTTATTTTCCTTAAATTTGGGAAGAGATAGATAAGTTGAAAGATCAGAGGGAAGAGCAAAAAGACATTGAGGATATTTTGTAAAAAAATCCAACATAATTGTCCCATATCACTCACTTCACCCAGTTTCCAGAGAGAATTGAAAGGAGTCAAAAGAAAAACCAGGCGTCCAAGATGCTGAATACCTGGAGTTTCCACTCCCACAGGAGAATGTTCTTGAGGAGTAAAGCAAAAGTAAACGATACAAATACTATAGAAAATGACTCCCCAGACCAAAACATGATTATAAGTCTTCTTCATCATTAAGGATTGACTGCTGCGACTGCTTTCTGGCGGTCACGTTTCATTGTATTAGAACGCAATTGTCCACAAGCTGCATCAATATCTGTACCATGCTCTTGACGAACCACACAGTTAACACCTTTTTTCTTAAGCGTATCATAGAAGGCCAGGACGCGCTCTTTAGGACTACGGCTATATTGGTCATGCTCACTAACTGGGTTATAAGGAATCAAGTTTACATAAGACAATTTCTTGATATTCTTGAGCAATTCAGCCAATTCCAAGGCTTGTTCTACACCGTCATTGACTTCATTGAGCATGATGTATTCAAAGGTCACACGACGGTTGGTTGTCTCAATATAGTACTCAATAGCCGCAAAGAGTTTTTCAATCGGAAAGGCACGGTTAATCTTCATGATGCTTGAGCGCAATTCATTGTTAGGTGCGTGAAGGGAAACCGCAAGATTGACCTGAACACCTTCATTAGCAAAATCACGAATTTTATGGGCCAAACCTGAAGTTGAAACCGTAATATGACGAGCACCGATGGCCATTCCCTTATCATCATTAATGGTACGAACGAAATTCAAGACATTGTTATAGTTATCAAAAGGCTCACCGATACCCATGACAACGATATGGCTGACACGTTCATCCTGACCACGCTCATCAAAGTATTTCTGAACCAGCATGATTTGCGCTACGATTTCACCGTTATTGAGGTCACGTTGCTTCTTAATCAAACCAGAGGCACAGAAGGTACAACCGATATTACAGCCAACCTGAGTGGTCACACAGACTGACAAACCATAGTGTTGACGCATGAGTACTGTCTCAATCAGCATTCCATCTGGCAATTCAAAAAGATATTTAACTGTCCCATCAGCAGACTCTTGAACGATACGTTGTTTCAAGGGATTGACCACAAACTGGTCATTAAGCTTAGCAATCAAATCCTTGGAAAGGTTGGTCATCTCTTCAAATGACTGGACACGTTTACGATAGAGCCATTCCCAGATTTGATCTGCACGGAATTTCTTTTCTCCCTGCTCTAAAACCCATTCCTGCATGGTTTGACGTGTTAAACTATAAATTGACGGTTTCATTTCTACTCCTTATTCTCTACTCACTTCTGACGAATGACAAAATGACGTTGCCCCTTGTCCTCTTTCTGAGAATGCTGGTCTTTCTGACGACGTCTATTTTTCTTATCTGCATTCGGTTTTCGTTTTGTTTGAGCCGATTTCTTTCCTTTTCTAGAAGGTGTTTCTTCTTCCTTCTTACGCATTTTCTTGTCAAATGATGCTCGCTTAGGGGCTTCATTTTCTAAGACAAAATAGGCACAACCATAACTACAATACTCTAAAAGATAGTCTTGTAAACGACTGATTTTTTCAAGTTTTTCTTCTGTTCGGTCATCCTTGTAAAAACCTCGTAGGCGAAGCTGTTCGTTGCTCCAGTCTCCCACGATATAATCAAACTTGGTTAAGACTTCTGAAAAACGCTGATTAAAAACCGTCACATCAAAGCCATCCTTGATATTTTCCACCAAGGAAAAAGCTATCCCTTCCGTTTCAACCTTGTCCCCATGTAAATGGAACTCAGGACCAGGAAACTTGTTATAGTTGTATAATTCAGGTGCAATTTCTTTTCGCATAGATATCCTTTTTTCACGATTACTTAATACTTTATTCTACCATAATTTCCAGCAGTTAGCACGTTTCTCATAAAAATGAAAAAAGTCTGACGATTTTGTCAGACCAAAATAATATAACCTTAAAAAGAGAAGAACAATTCTTCCCTCCAACTATCATTATTTAGCAGCTGCGTACAATTCATCTACTTTGTTCCAGTTGATTACTGAGAAGAAAGCTTTGATGTAGTCAGGACGCACGTTGCGGTATTTCACGTAGTAAGCATGTTCCCAAACGTCCAAGCCCAAGATTGGTTTTTTACCTTCTGAAATTGGTGTGTCTTGGTTTGCTGTTGAAGTCACTTCAAGCTTCCCTTCTTTGTTAACAACCAACCATGCCCAGCCCGAACCAAAACGAGTTGTTGCTGCTGCAGTGAAGGCTGCTTGGAAGTCTTCAAATGAACCAAATGTTGCATCGATTGCTGCTGCAAGTTCTGCTGATGGAGCTGTTTTTTCAGGAGTCATCAATTCCCAGAAAAGAGCGTGGTTCAAGTGTCCACCACCATTGTTGATAAGCGCTTGACGGATATCAGCTGGGATAGATTCTACATCAGCAAGCAAGGCTTCAAGATCTTCACCGATTTCAGGGTGTTTTTCAAGAGCTGCATTGGCATTGTTGACATAAGTTTGATGGTGTTTGTCATGGTGCAAGTGCATTGTTTCCGCATCGATGTATGGTTCCAAAGCATCGTATGCATATGGAAGATCTGGTAAGATAATAGCCATCTGTAATACCTCTTTTTCTTTCTATATAAAAATGATAACGCAAACATTCACTTTTTTCAAGTTTTTTGCTTATAGATAAGGAAATCACCGAGATACTTTCGAATAAAATAAGCAAATCAGCAAGAAACCCACGACAAGATAATCCTGACGCGGGATAAAAATTTTTTGAAATAGGACTAATTTACCTGGCTAGCAATCTGTAAGAGTGCCTTTTCAAAAAGGAAACCTTTTTCATAAAGGCCTGTTTTAATCTGATAGTCTGTCTCAATCAAATAGGAAATAGCTTGCTTCAAAAAGCTCAAGGAAAGTCCTCGTGAATCTCTCAGCGCAAATTTGATTTGATAGGGATTAGGATTGCGTCCGAGAAAATTTCCTAGACTACTTGCAATCTGCGATTCTGTTTGCCCAGACTCCGACAAAATTTTCACCTGAGTAAAAGTTCGAAATTGTCCTAACATAACTGCAATCAACTTGATTTCATCTTCACCTTGCAAGGTCAAGTCTCTAACCAAGTCGCGTGCTTGGTCCATCTTTTTAGTCAGAATAAACTGAGTTAAATCAAAAATATTGTCCTGCAAGGTCTTGGGAATTGCGTTGACAATATCCTCTTCCTCGATAACAGAGTCTTCCTTATAGGACTGTAAAAAGAGGAGATTTTTCTGAATTTCGCTAAATTGAAAACCAGACTTGATGAGGAGATTTTCAAAAGAATGATTAGCAAACTGCAGACCTTGTTTCTGGCTCCACTTTTGGAAATACTGGCGCAATTCTTGTTCTTTGGCTTCTACTGCATCAAAAACCTTGGCATCACGCTTAAGTAATTTAACCAACCGTCTTTTACTATCCAGCTTTCCTTCTGCAAAGATTATCAACTTGGTTGTTGGCGAAGGGTTATCAATGTATTCCTCAAATGACTTGAGCTCATCATCTGTCAAAAAGCGTTTTTTAGCAGTCGTGATATCGACAAAATGATCCAATATCACGATTTTCTCATCCGCAAAGAAAGGAAGACTGACTAACTCCAGTTCCACATCCTTGTAAACTACTTCTTTCATATCAAAGTAGGCAAAGTTGAGGTCAGCAGAATCATAACCAATCTGTTTCAACACTTGACCCTTCATAACTTCAAACTGGCCCTGATCTGTCCCTGTAAAAAGGCTCAGGCTCGGTAAATTTGATAAAGTCAACTTCTGACTCTCTTCAATGGCTAGCATCTTCTCTCCTTTCTTCTGACTTTTTAATTCATTTAATCGATATAGCGCAATTTTCCACGGAAATTTTCTAGGCTTTCGTACCCTTTTTCCGCCATGATTGCTTTCAGTTCATTAGTAATGCGGTCAAAAGCACCGACGCCTTCTTTGTGAAGGGTGGTTCCCACCTGCACCATACTGGCTCCACAGAGGATATGTTCAAAGGCATCACGACCAGTCAACACGCCACCTGTTCCGATGATTTGGATTTGAGGATTTAAGCGTTGATAAAAGGCATGAACATTAGCTAGAGCAGTTGGTTTAATATACTCGCCACCAATGCCCCCAAAACCATTTTTAGGACGAATAACGACAGACTCATCTTCTATATATAGGCCGTTTCCGATAGAGTTAACACAGTTAACAAACTTGAGCGGATATTTGTTGAAAATAGCTGCCGCTTGGTCAAAGTGAACAATATCAAAATATGGTGGGAGCTTAATTCCAAGAGGTTTTGTAAAGTAGGCAAATACTTCTGCCAAAATTCGGTCTGTTGTCTCAAAATCATAGGCAATCTGAGGTTTACCTGGAACATTTGGACA
Organism: uncultured Streptococcus sp.; assembly: GCF_963521865.1. Lineage (GTDB taxonomy): Bacteria > Bacillota > Bacilli > Lactobacillales > Streptococcaceae > Streptococcus. The sequence goes on along the minus strand of NZ_CAUQWY010000002.1, from coordinate 94,474 downwards.
GGAGAGATTTAGCTCTGTTAGACCACGAAAATCACTCTCTTGGACTTTTTTCAAAATAGTATGAGTTTCCTCTGGAGACATGCCGACTAGAGATAAGAAGAAAGTTCGGTTTGGCTCTTTTTCCTGCAAATCCAAAAGATAGTCCAAATAATAGTCTAAGCCATTATTTGGTAAACCCATAGAGTTGATAGAACCAAGTGGGACATCTTGATAGCGTGGCTCAGGATTTCCCTGACGGAAGTCCAAGGTCGCTGTCTTTGTGACAAAAGTTCCTGCCGCTGAGTGTTTAACGCCTTCTAACTCCTCTATCGTCATACAAGCCACACCTGCTGCATTCATCAAGCAATTGTCAAACTCAAAACCAGCAATTTGTGTTTTCGTTGATACCATGATTCTAATCCTCCAGATTCCTTTTATTGCTAATATTATACCATATTTTCAGATTTTCTCTTTAAGAAAGATATTTCAAAGAAAAAGGTTCGTATTTTATGAATTAAAGAAAAATCTGGAACTAAATTGATAGAATTTTTAGAAAATTTTTGTTTTTCTCTTTACAGTTAAAAAAAATTCTGCTATAATGACTCATGTAATAAAATATGACAACAAAAGGAGAACGATATGACATCTGCTAAAGAATATATCCAAAGCGTGTTTGAAACTGTAAAAGCTCGTAACGGGCACGAGGCTGAATTCCTCCAAGCTGTTGAAGAATTTTTCAACACTTTGGAACCTGTATTTGAAAAACACCCTGAGTATATCGAAGAAAATATCTTGGCACGTATTACTGAACCTGAGCGCGTGATTTCTTTCCGTGTTCCTTGGATTGACCGTGATGGAAAAGTTCAAGTAAACCGTGGTTACCGTGTTCAATTCAACTCAGCTGTTGGACCATACAAAGGCGGACTTCGTTTCCACCCAACTGTAAACCAAGGGATCTTGAAATTCCTCGGATTTGAACAAATCTTCAAAAATGTCTTGACTGGGCTTCCTATCGGTGGAGGTAAAGGTGGATCAGACTTCGATCCTAAAGGTAAAACAGATGCTGAAGTGATGCGCTTCTGCCAAAGCTTCATGACTGAATTGCAAAAACACATCGGACCATCACTTGACGTACCTGCTGGTGATATCGGTGTTGGTGGACGTGAGATTGGTTACCTTTACGGTCAATACAAACGCCTTAACCAATTTGATGCTGGTGTCTTGACTGGTAAACCTCTTGGATTTGGTGGTAGCTTGATTCGTCCAGAAGCAACTGGTTATGGTTTGGTTTACTACACTGAAGAAATGCTTAAAGCTAACGGTAATAGCTTTGCTGGTAAGAAAGTCGTTATTTCAGGTTCTGGTAACGTAGCTCAATACGCTCTTCAAAAAGCGACTGAACTTGGTGCAACTGTTATCTCTGTATCTGACTCAAATGGTTATGTCATCGATGAAAATGGTATCGACTTCGATCTTTTGGTTGATGTTAAAGAAAAACGTCGTGCTCGTTTGACTGAGTATGCAGCTGAGAAAGCAACTGCTACTTATCATGAAGGTTCTGTATGGACTTACGCTGGAAACTATGATATCGCTCTTCCATGTGCGACTCAAAACGAAATCAACGGTGAAGCAGCTAAACGTTTGGTTGCTCAAGGCGTGATCTGTGTATCTGAAGGTGCCAACATGCCAAGCGACCTTGATGCCATCAAAGTTTACAAAGAAAATGGAATCTTCTACGGACCTGCTAAAGCAGCCAATGCCGGTGGTGTAGCCGTTTCAGCCCTTGAAATGAGCCAAAACAGTCTTCGCCTCTCATGGACTCGTGAAGAAGTTGATGGACGTCTCAAAGATATCATGACAAACATCTTCAACACAGCTAAAACAACTTCAGAAACATATGGTCTTGATAAAGACTACCTTGCAGGAGCTAACATTGCTGCCTTTGAAAATGTAGCAAATGCTATGATCGCACAAGGTATTGTTTAAGATTTACTTGCTCAATCCTCAATCACTACGATTGGGGATTTTTAGGTTGAGTTAAATAGTTGGAAAATTACTTACTCGCCAACTTTTTTATACAAAAAGAAAAACCGCTACTCCCAAGAATAGCGGTTTAATCATGTTTTTAAGCTACTAATGTAGTTACTCTATTATTTAAGAGTAACTGAAGCTCCAGCTTCTTCCAATTTAGCTTTGATTTCTTCAGCTTCTGCAGTTGCAACTCCTTCTTTAACAAGTGCTGGTGCACCATCAACAAGTTCTTTAGCTTCTTTAAGTCCAAGACCTGTGATTTCACGTACAACTTTGATAACGCCAACTTTTTTGTCGCCTGCAGATGTCAATTCAACGTCAAATGAATCTTTAGCAGCACCAGCGTCAGCAGCACCAGCTGCAGCAACAGCTACAGGAGCAGCTGCAGTTACACCAAATTCTTCTTCGATAGCTTTTACAAGGTCGTTCAATTCAAGGATTGAAGCTTCTTTAATTTCAGCAATAATGTTTTCAATGTTCAATGCCATTGTTATTTCCTCCAAATATGTTTTTAAATTTATTATATTTTTCGTAGCTAGGCTACGCTGCGTAGCTTAAGATTAAGCTGCGTCTTCTTTGCTTTCTGCAACCGCTTTGACTGCAAGAGCAACGTTGCGCACTGGCGCTTGAAGTACAGAAAGGAGCATAGAAAGAAGTCCTTCGCGGTTTGGAAGAGTTGCAAGTGCAAGAATCTCTTCTTTAGATGCGACAGCGCCTTCGATTGCACCACCTTTGATTTCAAGTGCTTCAGCGTTTTTAGAAAAGTCGTTCAAGATTTTCGCTGGTGCGATAACATCTTCGTTAGAAAATGCTACTGCAGATGGTCCAACAAATACTGATGCAAGATCTTCAAGACCAGCTTTTTCAGCTGCACGACGCAAGATTGAGTTTTTAATGACTTTATACTCAACTTCGTTTCCACGAAGCTCACGACGAAGAACTGTATCTTGCTCAACTGTCAAACCACGAGCGTCTACAACGACGATAGATGCAGCAGCTTTCATTTTCTCAGCTACTACGTCAACTAGTTCCGCTTTTTTAGCAATAATTGCTTCACTCATTAGTGTGTTCACCTCCGTAATTATTTTGCTTGGGGAATTTTTCCAAAAGAAAAACGCGCCCAAACCTAGACACGAAAGTACAATACGCTTCTTTTTACATGATACGTTTTGTCCTCGGTAGGATATTTATGAGTCGAGCTCCCCTACTGTCTTAGGCAGTTTTTTCAAACCGTATATAAGTATAGCATAGTCAAAAAAAGAATGCAAGATTTTTGCAAACTTTTTTTAAAATTTTTTCGTGATTTTTCTTCTAAAGTTCCACTGTCAGGACTTGACCTTGCTTAACAACCTGTTCTCCAGCAATATAAACATCATCAACATCACTGGATTTGACTGCATAGACAAGATGAGAGAGCATATTTGCCTGAGGTTGGAGATGAATTTTCCCTTGAGGTTGGATGACCAGAAAATCTGCCTGCTTGCCAACTTCCAGACTTCCTATTTCATTTTCCATTCCAAGAACCTTAGCACCTTCTATCGTTAGAGCTTTGAGGGCTGTTTCGATTGGAAACTGGCTGGCATCTCCACTCTTCATTTTCTGTAAGAGAGCTGCTGTTCGTCCTTCCTCAAACATATCAAGGTTGTTGTTGGAAGCAACTGAATCTGTCGCAATTCCCACAGCCACTCCCGCTTTTTGGATCTGGATAATTGGAGCAATTCCTGATGCCAGTTTGAGGTTACTGATAGGATTGTGGGCAATAGCCACTTGAGAGGATACCAAGCGCTCAATTTCTCGCTCGTTTAATTCTACCCCATGAGCAAAGACGGACGGATGATCTAAGTAACCCAGTTCTTCTAGAAAAGCAAGGGGGCGTTTGCCGTAGCGTTTCAGGATAATTCCTGATTCCTCCTTGGTCTCAGCCACATGGATATGGATGGGAATATTCAGTTCTTTTGACAAATCCAAACTCGCTTCCAGTAAATCTTTACTACAGCTGTAGGGAGAATGTGGTGCCACCATCACCTTGAAATTTGGATTTTTATATCCAATAATTTCTTCAATGATAGCTCGTGTTCTAGCAATGGTCTCAGCAGTTGTCTCCGCCTCAGAAGAAAAAAGGGTAGGAGAAAAATAACAACGTATCTTGGAAGATTTCACTGCCTGATAAATCCGCTCAATATCCACACCATTGGGATTATACATATCGTTAAAGGTTGTTGTTCCTGACTGGAGCATTTCTGTCAGCGCTTCTTTGACCGCCTTGGTAGTCATGTCGGGAGTAAACTCAGCTTCTGCTGGCCAGATATAGTCATTGAGCCATTCATGGAGATTGCTGTCATCTCGAATCCCTCGCAAGCCTGTCATAGCAGAATGGGTGTGACAATTGACCAAACCCGGCATAATCCAGGCTCCCTGATAGTCTATAATCTGCTCAGCTTGCTCTAAAATCTCTGACTTTTCTTGACCAACATAGACGATTTGAGAACCCTTAACGGCTAAGATTCCATCCAGATAAACATGGAAATCTTGATTACAAGTCACGATATTTACATGCTGATAGACTTTCATTCTAGGCTCCTTTTCTAAAAGACAATTTATACTCTCTTCAAACCTCTGCAAATTCACCTTGCCGTATGTATGGTTACTGACTTCGTCAGTCTTATCTACAACCTCAAAGCAGTGCTTTGAGCTGACTTCGTCAGTCTTATCTACAACCTCAAAGCAGTGTTTTGAGCTGACTTCGTCAGTCTTATCTACAACCTCAAAGCAGTGTTTTGAGCAACCTATGGCTAGCTTCCTTGTTTGCTCTTTGATTTTCATTGAGTATTACAGTGAATAATTTTTCTAGCTATTGTAACAAAAAAGTCACCCAAAGGCAACTTTTTTCGTCCATAAAATTTCAAAAGAGAAAGGATTATTCAGAGCTAAAAGATGCAGCTTGCTGCATTTGGTAATACTTACCCTTTCTAGCTATGAGATCCTGATGATTCCCATACTCAACAATGTCGCCATCCACTAAGACTAGAATCATATCCGCATCCTGAATGGTTGACAAGCGGTGGGCAATGATAAAGCTTGTACGTCCCTTCATGAGTTTAGCAAAGGCATCCTGTACTAGCACTTCTGTCCGTGTATCGATGGAGGATGTTGCCTCGTCTAAGATAAGAATCTTTGGAATAGCCAGAAAAACTCGGGCAATGGTCAAGAGCTGGGCTTGACCGACAGAGAGAGATTCTCCAGCATTTTCTAACTTGGTATCGTATCCCTGTGGCAACTGTTGGATGAAAAAGTCTGCATTGGCTGCTTTGGCAGCAGCAATCACCTGCTCCCGACTAGCATCAGGATTGCCAAAGGTAATATTGTCACGAATAGTCCCTTGCTTGAGCCAGGTTTCTTGGAGCACCATGCCAAACTGCTGGCGTAAGGAGGCACGATTATAGTCATAAATGGATTTCCCATCCAGCAAGATATCTCCTGAGTTAATGGGATAAAAACGCATGAGGAGATTTATGAGAGTTGATTTTCCAGCACCTGTCGGACCAACAATAGCCACCTTGCTACCAGCTGGAATATCAATAGATAAATCCTTAATCAAAATCTTTTCAAGATGATAGCCAAAAGAGACCTGTTTAAAGGAAATAGCTCCCTTAACTTGGTTACTGGTCAAGACTTCCTTACCTGTTTCAGCTACCTCAGGACTTTCTAAGACAGCATAGACACGCTCTGCACAAGCGAGAGCACTTTGCAACTCAACTAGCACTGAAGAAATATCGTTAAAGGGCTTGGTATACTGCTGAACATAGTTCAAAAAAGTCACTAAGCGTCCAATGGTCAAGGTAGAGCCTATCATGATACGATAAGCTCCCACTCCAGCTAGAAGGGCATAAATGAGCGCATTGACAAAGCGAGTCGAAGGATTAACCGTTGATGAATAAAAGATGGCTGACTGAGAATAACCTGCATAGTGATCATTAGCCTCACGCAGCCTTTGGATAAACTCTTCCTGAGCATTGAAAGATTGAATAATAGTCTGCTGGCTCAACGATTCTTCAATCAACTGAGTCTGAATCCCCCTAGTCTCTGTTTGCTTTTGGAAGAGATGATAAGATCTCTTGGCGATGAAGCGTGAAATGACCATAGACAGTGGCGTCAACAATAAGACTAAGAGAGTCATGAGGAGATGGATTTGGAGCATGGCTAGAATACTAACCAAAATCATCAAGACGCCAATGAAAAATTGGTTAAAAATCATGGTCAAGCCAGCTGCCAACTGTTCTATGTCTGTCGTCACCCGACTGACCATCTCCCCACTGCCTTGTCGATCGACAAAAGCAATCGGTAAACGATGGAGCTTATGGATGATTCGCTCTCGCAAGCCTCTGGTATAAGAGAAAATTAGACGATTATAGAGGAGAGGATTGACCCATTGAACTAGTGTATTTCCTATGACCACCAATACCATCTGAATGAAAATTTGCCAAAAAACTAGCGAAGACTCAGACACTAGAACCTGGTCGATGACCTGCCCAATCAAGATAGGTAGGTAAATCGATAAACCAACCTGAGCAATAGTTCCTAGAAAGGCTAGGAAAAGGAGGAGAGGATGACTTGCTAAATCTTTGGCCAAACGTATGAGCGTCTGGTTTGCAGTTTGTCGTCTCATACTAGTCCTCCTTTCCATGTTGGGATGCATTGATTTCGCGATAAACTTGACTGGATTTCATCAAGTCCTCGTGCTTGCCGATAGCTAAGAGCTCACCTTTTTCCAAGAGGAGAATCTGGTCAGCCATCTGTAAAGTCGATGTTCTTTGAGAAATCAAGATTAAGCTCGTATTTGGCAAATTTTCTCGAATAGCTTTCAAGATCCTAGACTCGGTAATAGTGTCGAGGGCCGAAGTCGCATCATCTAGGATGAGAAATGGGGCTTGACGCAAGACTGCTCGGGCGATAGACAGCCTTTGTTTTTGTCCACCTGAGAAATTTCGACCTCCTGCCTCAACAGTGGCATCTAAGAGACCTTCCTTATCACTGACAAAATCCTTAGCTTGCGCAATCTCCAAGGCCTGCCAAAGTTCTTGGTCAGTTACTTCTTGATTAAATCCTAGAGTCAAGTTGGAACGAATGGTTCCTTTAAAGAGTTCGACCTTTTGGGGTACATAGGCAATCCAAGACCTCCACTCCTCTAAATTACGAGGACTAGATCCATCTCGATAAGGGTAAATGCTCCCCTTGTCTGCTGGATAAAGTCCAAGGATGAGTTGCACCAAGCTTGACTTACCGGAACCTGTTCCCCCAATGATACCAAGGGTTTGTCCTTGAGTCATATCAAAGGAAATATCTCTCAGAGAAGGCTGGGCTGCATCAGGGTAGGTAAAGGTCAGTTCTTGAACTTGTAAAACCTGATTACTGGTAGCTTGCTTTTGTTCTAACTCTGAATGAATATCTTCTGGAGCCTCAGCAAAAACTTCCTCGATTCGCTTAGTTGAGATGTAGGACTGGTTGAGAGAATTGATCAGCATGGCTAGCTTGACCAATTCCACCAAGATCTGTAAGAGATAGTTGATGAGGGCAATCAGGGCACCTTGACTGAGTAAACCTTCTTGAATTGAAATATAACCCTGCCATATAATAACGAGGAGAGTTCCATTGACAATCAGATAGGTCAGAGGGGTTAATAAACTAGACCAGAAACCTGTTTTTTCTTGTAATCTAGCATAGACTAGGTTAAGAGTTTGAAAAATCTGTAACTCTCGTTTTTCTTGTCCAAAAGCACGAATAACTCGCATGCCTTGTAATTGTTGGCGTGTTTCCTGAACCAGTTGGTCCGTTTTCTTTCTCAGACTGCTGTAGAGAGGATTGACCAATCGAGATAACCCTACAATGACGATGGTCAAAATGGCAACCATGACTAAAAACCAGAAAGTCAGCTCAGCTGAGATTCGATAAGCCATAAAAATGGCACCAAAAACGATAATGGGCGCTCGCAAAAAGAGACGCAGGAATTGATTGATACCAGTCTGAATCTGGTAGGTATCCGAGGTCAAGCGAGTAACCAAGCTAGAAGTGGTCAAACGATCCCTGCTGCTCTTAGGCAATGAAAGAATATGTCGATAGAGGTCGTTTGTCAATTCTTTGGCAAATCCAACCGCAGCCTTAGATGAGTAAAATTGAGCTATCAAGGCCACTAAAACGCCAATCACTGCAAAGATAAGGAGCAGACCAATCTGCATCCATAGATGACCTTGATCTCTCTGGGGCAAGGATTGGTCAACAATCCCAGCAATCACCATGGGAACCAAGAGCTCAAACACAGCTTCTAAAAGCTTGAACAAGGGGGCTAAAATCGATTCCTTGATGTAGGATTTGAAGTAAGATAATAGGTGTTTCATAAATCCCTTCTATTCGTATTCTGGAAATGAAGAAAGTGGGAAGCACCCACCCTCTCTGATTTATTTGTTTAAGTAAGGTAGTAGATAGCCATATCCTGCTTCTTCCATCTCATCCTTGGCCACAAAGCGCAAGGAAGCAGAATTGATACAGTAACGGAGGCCACCTAACTCCCGAGGTCCATCTGTGAAAACATGACCCAAGTGAGCATTGCCTGACCGAGAACGAACTTCAATTCGCTCCATTCCATAGCTCAGATCCTTGTAATAATGAATCAATTCCTTGGAAATCGGACGGCTAAAACTTGGCCAACCACAACCTGAGGCAAACTTATCCTTGGCAAAAAAGAGTGGCTCACCTGTCGTAATATCTACATAAATCCCTTCTTCAAAGGTTTGGTCATAGGCATTGGTAAATGGAGCCTCTGTAGCAGCTTCTTGGGTAACACGATAGGATTCTTCTGATAAGCTTTCCTTTAACACCTCTTGGCTAGGCTTTTCATAGTTTGCTGCATCAATCAATGGCTTTTCAGCATCCGTCACATCGATATGACAGTAACCTGAAGGATTCTTCTTAAGATAGTCTTGGTGGTAATCTTCAGCCAGAATATAGTGGCGAAGTTTCTCCACTTCTACTGCAATCTTTCGACCCAGCATGCGTTCCTGCTCCTGCACCACTGTGTAGATAGCTGGCAAATCTGCTTCATCCTGATAATAAATCCCAGTTCGATATTGGCGACCACGGTCATTCCCTTGTTGATTGATGGATAAAGGGTCGATGACACGGAAATAATAAAGTAAAATCTCTCTAAGTGACACTGCCTTATCATCATAAATCACTTGAACCGTTTCTGCATGGTCTGTTTCCTTGAGCAACTGATAATTGGTCGTTTCGACTTGTCCATTAGCATAGCCGACACTGGTTGCTAGCACTCCAGAAATGCGTGAAAAATATTCCTCTAAGCCCCAAAAACAACCGCCTGCTAGATAAATTTCTGCCATCTTTATTTCTCCTTTATCAAGTTTTTAACTAATACTCTTCGAAAATCTCTTCAAACTACGTCAGCTTACATCTGCAACCTCAAAACACTGTTTTGAGCAGCCTGCGGCTAGCTTCCTAGTTTGCTCTTTGATTTTCATTAAGTATAAACTTCTTTTCAAAAAAAGGATAGGAAGCCCTCTGGTCGAGAGTTTCCCCATCCTATCATCTATTCTTTATTTTGCTTCGACACGGACACCTTGGGTATCAACTTTCAAGCCATGAAGTTTTCCTTTGAAAGGTTGCTTTTCCAATTCTGCCTTAATCGTTGGCATCTTGTCATGAGAACCCAAAACCATAACTGTCGGCCCAGCACCAGAGAGGTAGGTTGCATAGGCACCATTTTCTTTGGCCACTTGCTTAATCGTCGCAAATTCTCTCACCAAGTCCTGACGGTAGCGCTCGTGGAAGAGGTCTCCCTCGATTGCTTGACCAGCTGTCACCATATCTCCTGCCAACAAGGCAGCAACCGCCACATTGGCAATAGAACTAGCTGCAACAGCTTCCTTGTAAGACAATTTCTTAGGCAAGACGCCACGGCTGTCTCGAGTACGCAATTCATAGTTTGGAATATAGGCTAGGAAATCACACTCTGGGAAGTCTGCTACGATAGCAGAGACTTGCCCTTCAACAGAACTTGCAATAACGAGATTACCATAAATAGCAGGAGCCACATTGTCAGGATGTCCTTCAATCTTGGTCGCTAATTGCAATTTTTCATGGTCTGACAAGTTGAGCTGGCCCAGTTGGTTGGCTAGTTCAATACCAGCAACAATAACCGAGCTAGAAGAACCCAAGCCACGCGCCAAGGGAACATCACTGGTCATTTTCAAACGTCTTGGGTGCAAGTCTGGTACAATTTGCAAAGCGATTTTGAGCAAGAGATTACGCTCGTCATGTGGAATCCATTTGCCAATCTGGTGTTCAATCAACCACTCATCTCGTTCTTCACAGACCTCGATTTGAAGGTACTTGGTTACAGCTACACCGACCGAGTCAAAACCTGGTCCGATATTGGCACTGGTTGCAGGTACAATAATCTTCATCTTATTCTCCTAGCACCTTGAAGGTATTCAAGAGGTCAAATTCTGAAACCTTCTTCAATTCAGCTGAGACATTTTCAAGTTGAGATTTATTAATCTTGTGTGTAATGATAACGACACGCGCCTTGTCACCCTCTTTTCCGTCTTGGAGGATTTGCTTGAAGGAAATATCTTGAGCATTAAAAATTTCAGCCAACTTCAAAACCTGACCTTTTGAGTCTGGTGCCAAGATTGAGAAGTAGTAGTTTGCTTTAACATCCTCAGGATTTGCCAAGACCAAGTCACGGCTGTATTCGTTGAAGTCTTTACCGATGGTTCCATCATTCAGGCGACGAACGATACGAACAATATCAGCTACAACACTTGTTGCAGTTGGTTTTTGACCAGCACCTGGTCCGTAGTACATAGACTCACCAATACCGATAGATTCTACAAAGACAGCGTTCATCACTCCATTCACACTGGCAAGTGGGTGTGCTTTAGGAAGGAAAGTTGGAGTTACTTCTGCAGCAATTCCTGAAGGAGTTTCCTCAATAGAACCAACCAATTTCACTACATAGCCAAGTTCTTGGGCTACAGCTACGTCTTCTGGTGTGATGTTGCGGATTCCCTTGTGGGCTACATCGTCAAAGGCAACCTTCATGCCAAAAGCAAATTGGCTCAAAATCACCATCTTGTAGGCTGCATCAATCCCATCCACGTCATTTGTCGGGTCACTTTCTGCAAAACCTAGTCTTTGCGCTTCCGCAAGAGCATCATCGTAAGACCAGCCTTCTTCCACCATCTTGGTCATCATGAAGTTGGAAGTTCCGTTGACTACTCCAAGCACGCGCGTGATTTTATCAGAAGCCAAGGAATTTGCTAAAGTACGAAGAATTGGAATCCCACCAGCTACTGCTGCTTCGTAGTAAAGTGCTACATTATGCTCTTTAGCAATTTCTAACAATTCTGCACCATGGACAGCCAAAAGGTCCTTGTTAGCAGTAACAACGTGTTTGCCAGCTTCCAAGGCACGAGTGATAAAGGTTTTAGCAGGTTCGATACGCCCCATCAATTCCACTACGATCGTAATGTCTTGATCTGACAAAATGTCATCCACATTGGTTACAAAGTTAAAGTCATTCCCTGCCGCAAGCAAGCGATTCTTTTCATCTTCATCCTTGACCAATACATTGGCAACTTCAATCTCTGAATGTGCTGATTGAGTGATTTTTTCTCCGTTTTCCTTTAGGAGGAAAGGCACGCCACTTGCAACGGTACCAAATCCTAGTAAAGCAATTTTAACTGTCATGTTTGTCTCCTCGAAATTTTCTAATATAGCCATTATAACAGAATTTTGTGAAAATTCCTATTATAGTAAATCACTATTTCAGTCTAAAAAAGAAAAAACGAATCAGATGATTCGCTCTTCCTAAAATCTAGAAATAATTTTCCAGAAATGATTATCCAATCTTTTGTAGATTGATCACTGCATCGTGATTGATCAAGACTTGGCCATACTCTTGTAAGACTGAACGACTGATATCACTATCGTCTGCAAACTCGCGCATACGAGCCAACAGCCAAGCTGGATATGGACTTGGATGATTTTCAATATCCACTAAAATGGTCAAATAATAGCTCTCATTCATCTTGTAGAGTTCAGAAGTTTCCATATCAAAAGTCACTGTCTTGGCAAAAGCCACCAAGTCAGCTAACTTAGAAAAAGAAAGGATGTAGTAGATGTAAGGCTCTTTCTTGCTTTCAACTTCTTGTTCAGTCTGCTCCTGCTCTTCTTCCCTGGCTTCTACTTGCTCTAGAGATTGAATCGCTTCGATATCATCCTTAGTCTTTTCTGCGATGCTTTTTTCCAAGGTTTTGATAAATTCATCTGGCGACATTTGAGCCAATTCTTCCATATCTGGTAAATCCGATAAATCTTCAAAATCTAGATTTTGGTCAATCTTTGATTTGGTTACAAAGACATCGACCTTATCAGGTTTTGGAGTCACACGGAAGCTCAACATGCCTGTATCCAGAAAGCTATCAGGCATCTCTAACTCATCCAAGATAGCATAAAAGAACTCTTCTGTTTTTTCTTGAGGAACAAGAAAGTCAGCAATCTCCATGCCACGATCCATCAAATCCTCTAAAGACATCGTGATTTTCAAAGTTGTATCACTAATTTGTTTCATTTTCATTGCTAGTAACCTCATACTTTCAGTTCTATCTATTATACTAGATTTTTACGATTTTATCAAAAGAATGAAGCGAGAATGTGATATAATACTAGAGACCATTTTACAATACAAGAAAGAAAGTACAATGAAAAATATAAAAGTTAATGCACTGGCTAGCTTACTAGTCAATGTTCTCAATATCGTTTTTCCTCTGATAACCAATCCTTATCTGACGCGGATTCTCAGCAAATCCAACTACGGTTATTTCAATACTGCCAATACCTGGGCTAGCTTTGTCATTCCTTTAGCCGCCTTCGGAATCTACAACTACGGAATTCGAGCTATCAGTAAGGTCAAGGATGATAAAAATAAAATCAACTATGTTTTCTCTAAATTATTCTATATCTCCATTATTACATCTGTTCTAACAACAAGTATCTATTTCCTATTTATTTACCTGGATAATAGTATTGAAAATTTAAAAGAACTCTACTATATACTTGGTGTCCAAGCTCTCTTCCAATTCCTTTATATCGAGTGGATGAACGAGGCTTATGAAAATTATGCTTTTATCTTATACAAAACCTTGGTTATTCGTATTGCTATGTTGGTCGCTATCTTCACCTTTGTAAAAACTCCAAATGATATCGTACCTTATGCAATTATCATGAGTGCAACAACTATCCTCAACTACCTGCTTAGTTTTCTTTGGATCAAGAGAGAAGTTTCCTTTGTCAAGATTGGTCTTGTCGAATTAATCAAAGCATCTAAGCCACTCTTGACCATGTTGCTTCTAGCTAATGCCAACATGCTCTACACCTTACTTGATAGAATGTTTATTACCAAGGGACCTGATGAAAACTACATTTCTTATTACACTATTGCTTCTAGCATCGTTATGTTGATTGCCAGTGTCCTGAGTGGAGCTATCAACGTCAGTATTCCACGTCTCGGCTACTATCTCGGTAAGAAAGACTACGAATCTTATAAAAATCTTCTGAACCAAGGAGCCACCCTCTTTTATTTCCTTATCATTCCAACCAGTATTGGGATTATGGTATTAGGGAACTACGCAGCAGTCATCTACTCTTCTGAAAAATACCTCGAAGCAGGTATTGTGACTAGTGTCTTCGCCTTTCGTACCATCATCTGGGCCATTGAGTTAATCCTTGGTAAACAAATTATCTTCATCAACGACCACGAAAATCGTTTAACAGCCTTTTACTTTATTGGTGGCGGAGCTAATATCCTACTCAACAGTCTCTTGTATTTCAATAATATTTTTGCACCAGAGTACTACATTGCTACTACTATTATTGCAGAAACTGTAGTTGTTCTACTGGAAATTTACTTTATCAAGAAACATCATCTGCTTGACTTAAAAGAAATCTTTACTACTTTAACACGCTATACTATTATATCGCTCGGATTCATTCCAATCTATTTTGCATTTAAATTCCTTTTCCAAATCAACTCTTATACAGTCAACTTCAATATGATAATCATGGTTCTCTCGACTGTTGCGACTTGCGGTATCTATTATCTCTTGACGCTATTTCTTACCAAAGATAAAACACTCCACTATGCACTCAATCTTGCACTTGCTAAGATTAAAAGAAATTAAAAAATAACCTACCTATCGAAAACAAGGAATATTCCAGTAGATAGGTAGGTTATTTATTTTATCGAATTATCAAATCAAAGCAATTTGCTCATAAATTAATCAGTCCAGTAATTTTTATCAGTTCCTGGATTTTGATTTTCAATAGGCGGAGGAGTCATATAGTCTTTACCAAACTCGTAAACCAGAATCTCATGGAATTTTCTAGGAACCTTCACAAGAATATTCTCATATGGCATTTCAATTGTATCATATAACCACTCTTTCTTAATTCCACTTGGATAGTAAGAGTCATAAGTAGTACATGCAAGATCTGTAGCCTGCTCAACATCATATTGCAAAGCTAACTTCTCCAATTTTTCATTCCATTTCTGTGGAGAAGTCAGTCTGAAAATTGCAGATGCAAAATAACGTGGTAAATTCTTGACTCCTCCATTATCTATTTTGACTCCTTTAAAATTCAGAGACGAAAGTCTAATAAATTGTTTATAAAGTCTCATCTTTTTTCTATCACGTTCATCTGTAACAACTCCATCGTATGGAAAAATGTCAACACAAGTACCTAGAATAACTGACTTATCTAAAAGATTAGCATCTCGACGTGTCCTCACATCATAGACTCGCATATAACTGTAAGGATACCCCTTTGTTTCTCTGAATGAAATTAATTTATAGTAGGGATGATTTTCATTTTTTAAAACCTTATACAGTTTTTCAAATTCATCACGCGCCAAGGAAATATCTGTATCATCATCCCAAGGAATAAAACCTTTATGGCGTACAGCTCCTAGTAAGGTTCCAAAATCAATAAAATACTTGATTTCATGTTCCTCACACAATTCATGCAAATAGTTTAAAATATCTAATTCAATTTGTTTAATTTCTTCAAGAGTCAAAATTTTCTCTGACATCTATTATTCACTCCTAATCTTTTTACATTGAGTCAATGGTTTCTTCATTTCAATAACATCACTGAGATACCTTAATAATTTTCCACAATTGAAAATCATGATGAGAGAACCTTAGCTCAACTGGTGGTAGTTGCATGTAGTCTCCGTAGTCCGAGGTTAGAATTTCATGATAATTTTTTGGAATCATAAATTCCTTACCTTCGAATACACCCATAATAGTTTGTTCCAACCACTCTCGCTTCCAGACTGGTTTATGCATATCTTTATAAATAAGATAGTCAACCAACTCGTAATCATCTACTTTTCTAGATTTAGCAAGTTCATCAATGCCTCTAATATACTTATTCGTATTTGTGAAATAGAAGACAATGACTGATATATAGCGAATTAAAGAATTTAATAGACTTTTAGTATTGGTAATACCCTTAAATGTATAACAGCTTAATTGACGTTTTTTTATAAGTCTCGTCATTTTATCTTTAAAAACAGAATCATCCTCATAACCATCTACAGGGAAAATATCTACATAAATCCCCATATTGGAATCAATGCGAACATCTTCTTCTAACAAATAAGTTTGATTATCCTGCACTTTCATGAAGGGATAGACATAGTTGAGATTATTTTTATAAGACATCACTTCATAACGTTCGTCAGGGTTAGAGATAAGGTAGTCTTGCAACTTTTCATAATCTTCTCGTAACATACAGATATCCATGTCATCATCCCAAGGAATAAAACCTTTATGACGAACCGCACCGATAAGACTGCCATAAGCTAGGAAATATTTGACACCAATTTTCTGACAAGTTTCATGAATGTATTCCATGATTCCTAGTTCCATCTGTTGAATCTCTCTAATATCAGTTACTTCCTGATAACGAATACCTTCATCACGTTTGCAAACAACTAATCCATAACCAATAATCAACCAAAAGATAATATTAATAAAGTTAGTTGAGTACATAATCTGACTTTCAAATAATTGACCGAACAAGATGCCAAAGAAAAGAATCATAATTAACTTTTCAGAGTTCTTTTTAGAAACAATCAAATAAGTCAAAAAGCGCTTAAATATATATCCTAGTATAAGTAGAAAAGATACTAAACCTAAAATTCCAGAACTAACAAATATCGTTACCAAAATGTTGTGGAAATTTCCACCAATAAGAGAATTTTGAATCTCAAATTTACTGAAATATTTTGTGTAATAATCTGGAACATTTCGTACACCATAACCAAAAATTGGTTTCTCACTTCCCATTTTTATAGCATTTATCCAAATATAAGTTCTACCACTAGGTGTTGTTTCTATTAGATGAAGTTCTCCTGTTTTTTTTATAACTGAAGAATCCGTTTCTGCATAAGATTGTCCTTTATTTAAGTCTAATACAGTCGCTTTCCCCGAGGATATGTAAATAGAGGTTACATAACTCAATCCGATATTAGCAGCAGAAACAAGTAAAGCAGAAACTATAAAGATTAGAAATCGCTTAGCTAACTTGCCCCTGTTAATAAAGAAACTATAAAACCCAAGCATTAACACTAAAGATAATAAAGCTCCTCTACTTTGCATGGTTGCAAAATAAACTAATTGAATCACATTATTCAGTTTAAGATAGACAGAATATTTACTTCCTTTATGAATCAAATACATAGCCAAAACAATGCTAATGTATGAAAATATCGCACTAGCATTTGGATTGACAATCCCCCACAGACGTCCATTCATAACACCATAGTAATAAGATTGCTGTCCAATTTTAAATAGGATAAGGACTCTACTTACCAATAAACCAAACGCAAAAATCGCAGAAGAAAAAGAAACAAGTTGAATAGTGTATGCAATCCAATCAAATAATTTCTTTAATTGACCTGATTCTAACATGGTAAATAATAAAATATAGGTTACCATAAAGAGGAACTCAATCACATTTCCAATCAAATGTCCAGAGCGATTGAAAATAGCTGATAACAGATGACTTCCTGCTAATAGACCAAATAAGGACAGAAATTTACGATCTACTGTGATTTTTTTCCACTTAAACAATAACGTATAGCAAATATAAAACAATACAATTGCTGATAATCCCTTATAAAGAGGATTGGCTATCTTATAAACTAGTGAACTCATACTTAAAATCGAAATAAAAACAAACAGATATGAAACCCATAGTTTTGATTTTTCAAAGTATTCATTCATTATTGGAAAATTCATTTTCAACTCCTTCTCATAATATTAGTTTCTGAATCCAACAATTTTTTTATATATCCATGGAGAAAAGACAAGTGACAGGACAGCTATCTTACGAAATGTGGTGAAATAAGTATCCTTCCATATTTCGTGTCGATGCTGAATAATCCAAGTCCTTAGGTCGACTTTCTCCTTTTGATACTGATCAGATGAAGTAAATATGATTTTATCGTAGACTGTGATATATGACCAACATTCTCTATTTTTTAATTCATATTTTAAGTTAGGAAACGCTTGTGATACTTGGGTAATAATTCTCATATAAACTTTTATCGTATCAAATACATACCGATTAACAGATGTTGTCGCACTTCCCTCACGATGATCATAATAATAAATTGGTTTGTCAATAAATACGCTACTACATCTTGTCTTTAGTAGCAATTCAGTTAAAAATAAGGCATCTTCAGCTAGATGGTAGTCTGTATTAAATTTCTCATCTACCAGCAAGTCTCTCTTAAATAGTTTTGCGACTGGAAAGAATGATGTCTTAGTGGTCATCAGTAATTCTTTCATGGTTTCTTCTGTTGACCAAAGTTCTTTTCTACCAGAATACGGGGGTAAGTCTGTCTCTATTCCATTTTTGATATGGTGTAGAGGAGCAATCACAAAACCTACATTTCCTTCCTCAACTGCACTAGCTAAAGTAGCTAGGTAATCCTTGGTGACGAAATCATCGCTATCAACAAAAGTTATCCAAGCACCCGTCGCTAGCTGAATCCCAGTATTTCTGGCATTAGAAACACCAGCATTTTCGATATGGTAAACCTTGATATTTTCACACTGATATGCTAAATCATCACAAATTTGTCCACTGGAATCAGTAGATCCATCATTTATTAGGATTAGTTCAAAATTGGTATAGGTCTGATGAAGAATTGACTCCACACATCGTTCCAGATAGGCTTCTACATTGTAGACTGGAACGATAACGCTTATTTTTTCTCCCATCATTCTCCATATTCTCCCTTGTACTCTGTATAAGACTTATCCATATCAGCGATGACAGCATCATGATGCGGTAGCTGCTTGTCTGCTGGTGGTGGCGTCATATAATCTCCAAAAGCAGTACTAAGATAGGCATCGTAGCCAACTGGAATAGGCATCTCTGTTCCTTCAAAAGGCAAGAAAAGATTATCCTCAAAAGATGCGATTGGGTACTTGTTTCTCATGTAGCCAGGACCTGAGCATAGTTCCGTGATTCCATCGCTCTCAGCTAGATCATACTTGGTCATTTCTTTTTCAGCTTTTTTCCAAATGCGATAACGGAGAGATTTTGGAGTCAATCCCAGTAAAATACGACTCCCCCATTTCATAAGTGCACCATGCTTTTCTGGAATAGTTTGGGCACAAAAAAGAGAATAAATCAGTGCCCAACGAACCTGTTTTTTCCGCTCAGCTGGATTTTTCGGATAATAATCCAAAGGCAAGACATCCAAGGCCAGACCATGTGGCAAATCCAAATCTTGCTGGTAAGGTTTAATGCAGGTCGTTTCCTTGTCACGAATGGTAATGAAAAGATTGCGGTCGACAAAATCCTTATTACTCTTTGATAAGAAGTAACGTTCATCTGCATAACGAGGCCATAATTCTGCTAATTTCTCATAATCTTTACGAGGCATAAAAAAATCTAGATCATCATCCCAAGGAATGAAACCCTTGTTTCGAAGGGCACCAATAGCGCCTCCCCCACAGAGATAGCAAAGCAAATCATGTTCTTTACAAAAAGCCACAAAATATTCAGCCATCTCCAGACTTCGAGCCTGAATTGCTTTTAAATCAGTCATATTGTTCATTATTCTTTCTATCGTATCGTTTCATTATACCACAAATAAGGGGTGAAAATCTATTGCAGACTGTAAAAAATCAAAGCCTGATTGCTAGATAAATAGCCTTCAAACTTTGATTCTCCTATCTTATTTTATCTCAAGCCCATCTGAGATAATTTATTCTGATATTTATTTTGATCAACCAGTAACCCCAAGCCTCCATAGACATCATAGGCATCAACCCAATCACCTAGTTCTGGAACTGTTAATCTCTCAATGCCATTTTGCGCTCCATCTAGGAAGGATAAGCCATTGGTCAGTAGGAAACTATAAGGAACATTCGTAGAGGTCATGCCAAAGACCTTACCAAGTGCTTCTGATCCAGTAAAAAGTTTAGTTGGATCCTTGAGTTGTTGCAGAACAGCTGTCAACACTTGCTGTTGTCTCTTGGTACGACCGTAATCACCTTCATCATCATCACGGAAGCGAGCATAGTTGAGCAAGGTTGATCCGTTCATCTGCTGTTTCCCAACTTTGATGGTTTGGGTTGGAGATTCAGTCTCAGTAGCATGCAAATCATCTCCGACTGTAGCTTCTGTTAATGGACGCCCATTCAATGTTGAAAATTGGGCATCAATTGTCACACCATCAGGGAAAAGCGTGTCAATCGCTGTTGCAAAGGCCTGAAAGTCAACCAAAGCATAGTACTTAATGTCCAAGTCAAAATTATCTTTCAAGACTTGGCGAACCATTTCTGCCCCTTTTTGCCCCTCTTGTTCTCCTAACTCATAGGCCACGTTTAACTTGTTATCTGTCTGTTTTCTACCGTTAATGACTTGGCTGTAACCGTCTATATAAACCAAATTGTCACGCATGAAGCTGACCAGCTTAATTTTCTTATCTGAGCCGCCAACATTTAATACCATAATAGAGTCCGTCCGCGTCTCAGCACTATTTTGACCGATTCGCCCATCTGTACCCATGATCAAGATATTAACCCCATCCTTGGTATCTTGACCATGAAAAACTTCTACTTGAGCTGCCTTAGCATTGGCAGGTTTATTTGGATCAGCATTTGAATAGCCTTTTAGGAACATAAAAATCATGCCAAAACCGACACAGGCTAGAAGGGCAAGCAATCCTGCAAAAATGCGCCCCCAACGAATCTTACGTTTTTTGGACTTAACCTTTGGAAGAGGATGACTTTTCTGATATTTTTTTGCACGACTACGGTTACCATAGGATGGAAGAGGAGACTGATTGACTGGTTCCATGAAAGACTCTTCCATATCGTGATTTTCATTATAAATTTCTGGAGAAGCTTTACTACTGCTAGCCATATTTAACTTACCTTGCAGGTAAGCAAACTCTTTTTTCTCTCGCTCATTGAGGTAATGAATGTTCTTAAAAAGATAGTCATAACGCAACTGCTCGTGATGGCTTAACGGATTTTCTTTGCTCATCTTCTCTCCTTTCCATGGTCTGATATTGGATAAATAGGATAGGCACCCAGAATTTTATACTGGATTCCAATCGCTTCTAATTCTTTTTGGGCAAAGTGGACCAAGTCCTTATCAGCATAGTCCACATCAATAATGAAAAAGTATTCTCCCAGTGCTGTCTTGAGTGGCCGACTTTCAATTTTTGTCAGGTCAATTCCTCGCCAAGCAAAGGTCGACAGGGCCTTATAAAGTGCACCTGGAAGGTTGTCAGGTAAGGTCAAGGCCAAACTCATTTTTTCACTTTGTGCTTGCAAGGGAATACTAGGCTTTTCAGCTCCTAAAACCCAGAAACGTGTGAAATTGGCTTCCATTTCCTGAATATCCTCAGCAATTAATTCCAAGCCATATTCTTCAGCAGAACTTCTAGGTGCAATGGCTGCAAAGGGATGGTCTGGATGTTCGGAAATAAAACGGGCTGCATAAGCTGTACTAGCTGTTACCTCGATTTGAGCCTCTGGATATTGTTCATCGATGAATTTCTTTCCTTGAGCCAAGGCCTGTGGATGTGAAAAAATCTTTTCAATCTTAGTATGGCCTGGAACCACCATCAACTGCTGATGAATAGGCTGAACGATTTCTACAACTGCTTGAATGCGAGCCTGATGAAAAAGGTAGTCCAAGGTTTCATGAACACTACCCTC
Source organism: uncultured Streptococcus sp. (assembly GCF_963521865.1). Taxonomy (GTDB): domain Bacteria; phylum Bacillota; class Bacilli; order Lactobacillales; family Streptococcaceae; genus Streptococcus. The sequence continues at coordinate 73,136 of NZ_CAUQWY010000002.1, read as the reverse complement.
GATAGAATTTTCAACTGGCACCACAGAATAGTCCACCAAGCCTTGCTCATAGGCCTTGATGACATCTGTAATGTTTGCAAAAGCCTGCAATTCCTCATGAGGAAAAGCTGTCTGCACAACATGGTGTGAAAATGATCCCTTGGGACCTAGATAAGCAATTTTCATCTCAGTTCCTCTATAATTTCCTCTGGACTTAGCTTGGTCACATCCAAAACCCGACTGGCTACTTCCTCATACCAAGCCTGTCGTTCTTGGAAAATAGCTGCTAATTCTTCCTTGCTATTATTTAGAAAAAGCGGGCGTCGATTGTCCTGATCAGCTGTGATACGTTGGTAGAGTGTTTCAAAATCTGCTTTTAGGTAGATGTTATCAGAATTGGTCTTGAGTAAGTCACGATTTCGCTGAGAAATAACCACTCCTCCACCAGTTGACACGACTTGATCTCTTTGTAGTAAATCAGCTAGGACTTCTGATTCTACCTGTCGAAAGGCCGATTCTCCCTTTTCCGAGAAAAATTCTGCAATAGACATGCCTAAGCGCTTCTCTATCAGAGCATCCATATCAAGGTAATTAGAGTCCAAGCCTCTTGCAATAGTCGATTTTCCAGCCCCCATAAAGCCTAATAACACCTTAGCCATGAATCAAGCTCTCCAAATCATCAAAGAAACTAGGATAGCTGGTATTGATGGCTTCTGCACGATCAAGCTCCACCTCTCCATCAGCAACCAAGAGGGCCGCGATAGCCGTCATCATGCCGATACGATGGTCTCCAAAAGTATTGACTCTAGCACCGTGAAGGGCTGATTTTCCTTTGATAATCATTCCATCTGCTGTAGGTGTGATATGCGCACCCATGCTATTTAAAGCGTCTGCCACCACCTGAATGCGGTCTGTTTCCTTAACCTTGAGCTCCTCAGCATTTTTGATAACTGTCACACCCTTGGCTTGGGTCGCCAGAAGAGCGATAATTGGCAATTCATCAATCAAACGTGGAATCAAGGCGCCACCAATTTCTATTCCTTTCAAGTCAGAAGATTCAACAATCAAGGTAGCAGATTTAGCGACTGGGTCAATTTCAGTTATTTCTAGTTTTCCACCCATGGCACGAATGACATCAATGATACCAGTACGCGTTTCGTTGATGCCCACATTCTTAAGCAGCACACGAGAATTTTGAACAATCAAACCTGCGACTAACCAAAAGGCTGCACTTGAAATATCTCCTGGAACAACCACATTTTGTCCTGTCAATTTTTGTGGCCCTTGGACTGTGATTTTCTTGCCCTCCACACTTAAATGACCACCAAATTGTTGCAACATATCTTCAGTATGATTACGGGTGCACTCTTTTTCAATAATCACGGACTCCCCCTGAGCCTGCAAGGCCGCAAACATCAAGGCTGACTTGACCTGGGCAGAAGCGATTGGCAATTCGTATTGAATAGGTCTTAAGTTTTTCGTTCCCTTTAAGTGTAACGGTGGCAAGTCTCGCTCAGTTTGCCCTGAAATGCTGACGCCCATTTTTTTCAATGGAATCGTCACACGGTCCATTGGGCGTTTAGAAAGACTATCATCTCCAAGCATCTCTACTTCAAAGTCTGCACCAGCAAGAACACCTGAAATCAGGCGAATCGAGGTGCCAGAATTTCCCATATTAAGGGCATTTTGTGGAGCTTTTAAGCCATCCATACCTACACCTTGAATGGTAATAACCCCATCTTTATCCTCAATCTCAACACCAAGGTCACGAAAGACTTGCATGGTCGAAAGGACGTCTTCGCCACGTAATATATCATAAACCTTGGTCTCCCCCTCAGCCAAACTTCCAAAGATAATGGAACGATGGCTGATAGACTTGTCACCTGGGACGCGGATACTGCCATGTAAGTGGCTAATGTTTGTTTTTAGTTTCATACTGGACCTCATACTTGCAATACTTTTACTTATTTTATCATAAAAAGCCAGAAATTCCTTAAAAATTTCTGACTTTATGATAGTTATTTCTTATTTTAGCAATTCTGAAACTGGTTCGAAAACAATTTTTTCAATGTCAGAAAGGTAAATTGCCAATTGTTGTTGCTTAGTAAAGAATTCTGACAAGAGGCTATTTCCTTGAATCTGTTTACCAAAGTCTTCCATTTTCGCTTGAAAGGAAGCATCTGGCATTTGACCTGTCTGGGCTAGTCTTTGAATTTCCTCTTGGAAAGCAACGTACTCTGTAAAGATTTTACTTGCCTCAGCATCTGCTGAAATAGCATCTTTAGCTGCTTTGACAGCCTTGTATTCTGGTAATTGGCGTAGACCGCGACTGAGTTCGTTTGCACTATCGTAGATATTTGACATGATTTTCTCCTTATTTGATGACTACTGTATAGTCTGTATTTTCTGTTATGAGATGCTCGGCTCGTTCCAAGTCTTGAGCATTTTTAAATGAAATTTGTAGGATCCCGTGAATATCTTCACGGTTTTCCTCGTTAATGTGAATATTGACCAAGGAAGTTCCACGTAGTAATTCCAAGATTCGTAAAATGACATCTTCTTCATCGGGAACGTCAACATAGAGGTCATAAGAGCTATCCACACCACCACGCTTATGGATTTCCATGGCCTGACGTTGCTCACGCGCTTGGTTGAAAAAGTTCCAGATTTGCCCCTCATCTCCCTTGCTGATGGCTTGACCAACCTCATCTAAACGTTCCTTAAAATCCTCAATTCTCTCCAGAATAGTCTCACGATTAGACAAGAGAATGGAAGTCCACATACCTGGCTCGCTTTCCGCAATTCGAGTCATATCTCGAAAACCACCGGCCGCAAAGCGCCTTGCCATCTCATGTTCTTGAGCATAGACCGCGGTCTGTTCCATGAGACTGGAAGCCAGAATATGAGGAAAATGGCTAATCTGAGAAGTGACTCGATCATGCTCCTTGGCATCAATTTCGATAAAACGAGCATGAAGACCTGAAAGCAGATCCTTCATTTCCTTAAGCGTGTCCTGACCTGTCAGGCTTGAAGGTGTAAAGATATAATAGGCATTTTCAAAAAGATTGACATCCGCAGAAGCAGCCCCTGTCTTGTGACTACCAGCCATGGGATGAGCCCCGACAAAGCGAACAGGTTTGCCAGCCAAATATTGCTCCGCCGCATCCACAATGGCTGACTTGGTCGAACCAGCATCTGAGATAATCACGCCTTCTTTCAAGTCCAAGTTGGCCAATTCCTTAATGAAAGAAATAGTTTGTTTGATTGGCAAGCTGAGAATGATGATATCTGCCAAAGGAGCAAAACTGGCAAAATCATCCGTTGCACGGTCAATCATGCCTTCTTTCAAGGAGATATCTCTCGAAGCTTGACTGCGATTATAACCTAAAATTTCATAATCTGGATGATCGCGTTTGATGCCTAGGGCCATAGAGGCACCAATTAACCCAAGACCTGCGATATAGATTGTTTTTGCCATAGGAACTCCTTAATAGTTCTTTGTATAGTCTCGGTGTTTGGCCACTGCTTCTTTTAATTCCTCAAGATTGTCTGATGAGAATTTTTCGAGGATTTCTTGTGCTAGAACCGTAGCCACAACGGCTTCCATGACCACTCCTGCAGCTGGGAGAGCAGTCGGATCACTTCTCTCCACGGTTGCCTTGTAGGGTTCATGGGTTTCGATATCCACACTCATGAGTGGTTTGTATAGAGTAGGAATGGGTTTCATGACTCCACGAACAACAATGGGTTGCCCATTAGTCATACCACCTTCAAAACCGCCCAGATTGTTAGTACGGCGAGTATAGCCGTCTTCTTTGGACCAGAGAATTTCGTCCATAACTTGGCTACCCTTACGGTAACCAGCTTCAAATCCAAGACCAAATTCCACTCCTTTAAAGGCATTGATAGAGACAACTGCTTGGGCCAATCGCGCATCCAATTTTCTGTCCCATTGTACATAGGAACCTAGGCCGACTGGAACACCTCCGACGACTGTCTCGACAACCCCACCGATGGTATCACCGTCACGCTTGATTTGGTCAATATAGTCCTTGATCTCCTGTTCTCGTTCTTGGTTGACAATAGAAACTTCAGACTGGGCAGCTCTTTCCTTAATCTCAGCCACTGTCAGATCTTCAGGTACATCGATTTCCTTGCCACCAAAGACCACGACATGGTTGGCAATCTCCATATCCAGTTCAGCTAAGAGGCGTTTGGCTACAGCCCCGACTGCCACTCGCATAGTTGTTTCACGGGCAGATGAACGTTCCAAGGAATTTCGCAAATCATCAAAACGGTACTTGATCCCCCCAACCAAGTCGGCATGTCCTGGGCGAGGATGGGTGATTTTTCGTTTGCTTTTAAGTCGCTCTTCTATGTCCTCTGCAGACATGATATCTAGCCATTTTTGGTGGTCTTTGTTGATGACATCCATGGTAATGGGAGCCCCTGTCGTCTTCCCGTGGCGAACGCCCGAGGTAAAGACAACCTGGTCACTCTCAATCTTCATACGACCGCCTCGACCGTAGCCACCCTGACGGCGTTTCAAATCCTCATTGATGTCCTCTGCTGTCAAAGGAAGTCCAGCTGGAATTCCCTCAATGATAGCTGTCAGACGGGGACCGTGTGATTCTCCTGCAGTTAAATATCTCATACACTCTCCTTATTTTACCAAGTAGTCTTTCATCTCTTCCAGAGAAACTGAGTGGATAGTCGCTGAACCGAGCTCTGGTACCAAAACCAACTTCAAGGTATTGCCACGCGCCTTCTTATCATGAGTCAAAGCCTGATACAGCTTGTCAACATCCCAGCTTTCATAGTCAACAGGCAAGCCAAATTTCTGACACATAGCTGTAATGGACTGAGTTATGCCAACTGGCATGAGACCTTTTTCCTCAGCAACCTTGGAAATCTGTACCATACCCATGGCCACAGCTTCTCCATGCATGACCTTGCCATAACCAGCCGTCGATTCAATAGCATGGCCAATAGTGTGGCCAAAATTGAGGTAAAGACGAACACCATTGTCCAACTCATCCTCAACCACCATCTTGCGCTTGACCTGGCAAGAATGTTCAATCAAAGTCTCTGCATGTTCCAGAATGCTCTCAACAGAACCATCCAGCTCCGTCAAGAGAGCCCAAAGTGCTGGATCCTCAATCAGGCCATACTTGATAACCTCACCCATCCCTTCAATCAACTCTCTTTTTCCAAGCGTTTCAAGAACAAGTGGGTCAATCAAAACCCCATCTGGTTGGGCAAAGGTCCCCACCATATTTTTAGCAAATGGAGTATTAACACCCGTCTTTCCACCTATAGAAGAATCCACCTGAGCTGTCAAGCTGGTCGGAATCTGAACAAAGTGAATACCCCGCATATAGGTAGAGGCTACGAAACCTGCCAGGTCCCCAACGACACCACCACCAAGAGCCACGATTCCATCGCTACGAGTCAGACCTTGCTTGACTAAAAATTCATAGACTTTCTGAACAGTAGTTAAATTCTTTCTTTCTTCCCCTTCTAAAAAGTCAAATACCGCTACCTGAAAACCAGCATCTTCTAAGCTGAGCTTGACCTTCTCTGCATAAAGAGAAGCTACATGGTTGTCTGTTACAATGGCTACTTTTTGCGGTTGCCAGAGTTCTCTCAACCACTGACCAGCCTGAGCCAGACAGCCTTTTTCAATCTGAATTTCATAAGGATGATGAGGAATATCGATTCTGATTTTCATAGGAGAATCTCCCTTTCTTTATTGGTATTTTTCTGTTAAGGACTGCCAAATCTCTTCTGTCGGCATTTCCTTGCCTGTCCACAGTTGAAAAGCTTCTGCAGCTTGATAGAGCAACATTCCCAGACCATTAACCGCTGGATTCCCCTGACTTCTGGCCCATTTTAAAAACGGCGTCTCAAAAGGTTGGTAAATGATATCTGCTACTAAGAGAGTTTCTGGTAAGACTATATTTTCAGGAACTGGAGATGACTGTCCATCCATCCCAACACTAGTGGCATTGACCAGTAGGTCCGACTCGGCAATCCTTTCCTGCAAGACAGAAACATCTTCTAAAGCATACAAGTCCACTTTAAAGCCTGTCTGCTCCTGTAACTTGGTCAGGTAAGGTCTTGTTTTTTCCATCGAAACGGAACGAACAAAGACAGAAATCTGACTGACACCATCCAAAATAGCCTGTGCCAAGATTGATTTAGCCGCACCACCTGCACCAAGCAGGGTCATCTTTTTACCTGTAATTGTAAAAGAAGGCAAGCTCTTAAAAAATCCCTTGCCATCTGTATTATATCCAATTAAATTGCCATTCTCATTGACAACCGTATTAACCGCACCGATCAAGCGTGCTTCATCACTCAGCTCATCCAAATAAGGAATCACCTGCTCCTTATAGGGCATAGAAAGGTTGATGCCAAACATCTGGTAGCGACGAATATTATCCACTGTTTCTGCCAAATCACTCGCTTCAATCTCCCAAGCCACATAAACACCATTGGTATCTGTCGCCTCAAAGGCACTATTGTGAATGAAGGGGGAAATAGAATGCTTAATAGGATTGGCAACAACGGCAGCTAAACGTGTATAGCCATCAAGCTTCATCCAAAATCTCCCTGATTTTTTTCATGCTAGCTAGAGAAATCTGACCTGGAGCACTGGCCTCATCTAGACTAGCAAAAGACCAGCTCGAACCCGTCACATCCGCAGTGATACGAGAGACCTTGCCCACCTTGCCCATAGAAATGGTTACATATTCCTGCTCAGGATTGAGGGTTTTAAAGCCTCGTGTATAGTTCATCAAGTCTAGCACATCCTGCTCCGTGTGAGCCATCACCGCAACCTTAACAAGTTTTGGATTTAAGCTCGTCAACTCTGACAAGATTTCCATCATATTTTCAGGTGTTTCTTGGAAATTGTGGTAACTCAAAATGAGATTCGGGAAATCCAACATCTCCTCAAAAACATCCTTGTAGCTATAGTATTCAAAATCAATATAGTCTGGTTGATAGAGTTGCGCCACTTCCTTGATTAGATGGATATACTCTTCTGGAGAAAGGTCGATTTCTCCCCCTTCAGAACGAGTTCGTAGCGTGAAAACCAATTCACGACCTGCAAATTTTTCAAAAATAGCTGGAGCTACCTGCAAAATCGCTTCTTTAGGCAGATAGTCGGCACGCCATTCAATGATGTCGGCATCCAGATACCTCGTGGCATCCAGAGCCTGAGCCTCCTCTAAACTTCTTGGCATTACTGAAACGATTAATTTCATTTACTAACCTTCATACTAATCACCTTGAGGTAATTACTACTTTCATCTTTTTTGTTATAGGCGAAATCTGCTGGAAGACCGTATTTGTTTAAAATCTGGTAACTTCTTCCTGCAAACCCTTTATCAATTTGTTCTGTAAATTTCTGACGAGATACATTGGTAGCATTGGTACTGGCAATAATAATCCCTCCAGGATTTAAAATCTCAAGACTCTGGGATATCAACTTGTGATAATCCTTAGCCACAGAGAAGGTTTGTTTTTTGTTCCGAGCAAAGCTAGGCGGATCTAGGACAATCACATCATAGGTCAAGGCTTTTCGTTTGGCATACTTGAAATACTCAAAAACATCCATAACTATAAAACGATGGTCGTCTGTGCTGATTCCATTTGCCTGAAAATGCGCTTGAGACAATTCTCGTGAACGTTTAGCTAGGTCAACCGAAGTTGTCTGGCTAGCTCCCCCTATGGTCGCAGCTACTGAAAAGGCTGCTGTATAAGAAAACATATTGAGCAAGGATTTACCCATAGCCAACCCATCCACTAGACTACCACGAACCTCGTGCTGGTCTAGAAAAATCCCTGTCATCAAGCCATCGTTCATAAAGACTTGATAGAGGGCACCATTTTCCAAAACAGTGAAAAAGTCAGGTGCTTCTTGACCATAAACATGGGCAGATTCATAGTCCAAACCCTTAAAACGGATCTTCTCATATGCTCCTAAAACCTCAGGAAAAACCTGTCTAAAGGCTTCAGAAATAACCTTACGAATCTGATAAACATAAGAGTTATACCAAGAAAAGACAGCATAGTCGCCATACAGGTCCACTGTCAGACCGCCAAAGCCATCTCCCTCTTGGTTGAAGAGACGAAAGGCAGTTGTCAAATCATCTTGATAGTAGGCTTTTCTCTTTTCTTTAGCTTGTCTAAACAGCGTTTCAAAGAACGCTTGATTGAAGGTCACCTTGTCTGTGCTCACAAACCAGCCCAAGCCCTTGTTTTGCTGAGAAAGGTAGGCAGTCCCAAGAAAGATGCCTTCTTGACGATAGACTTCTACCTCCTGATCCTTAAGATTGACATTCTCAAGATCGCTGGCTTCTAGTAAAACCAGACCTTTGGCAAGCTTTTTTTCAACCCGCTTACTGACTCTTATTCTATTCATAGTCACTATTATAGCAAATTTTGTGACAATTCTCAAAAAAGAAACTACCCTTGCTTTTTTACTCTCGTTTTAAAAAATGGTATACTGATACTAATTCAAAATTAGTAAGTAAATGTGTAAGAATCACAATAAAAAATACTCTTCCGTCTTGGAGGAGCGTTTCTTTTATCAACAAAAATCAAAGAGCAAACTAAGAAACTAGCCGCAGGTTATACTCAATGAAAATCAAAGAACAAACTAAGAAACTAGCCTTAGTTTAACTTTGAGATTGTAGCTAGAGAGGCTGTACCTGCAATATATGTCTGTCAAGTTTAGTGACGAATATAGAATATAGTAGAAGAAATATGAGGATATAAATCAGCTTCAGCAGGTATCTGGAAAATTTGATTTTATAGAGAAGCCTTTTGTTACAAATTCAATATACTATCAATAAATAATATTATAGAAGCAACAATAATTATAATTTCACCTATCTGCATAATCCTATTTCGAACTCTAAATATATGTTCTATCAAAAATACTTGGATCACACACATTATAGGAATTAACGTTTTTGAAATTGAAAAATATCCAAATAAATAAACTATAAATAACAAAAATAGAACTATATTATATTTCTTATTCAAAACCTTCCCCCCTATATTTTTTTGATTGCCAATCGTAATCATTTACAACTACATTCTAACAAACTATAAAAGCGTTTGTCGAATTGAATTTATCAATCAAGCGACCAACTAGCTCATCTTTTTTCTATTTCTGCCAATATGCGTGACAGGTAGTAATGATAGCCAAAAATAGCAAGAGCAAGCAGAAGGATAAGAACTCCTACTCCCAAGCTAATGGCAAGGATAGGGGAGAGAGACCGAACCAAGAACAAACTTGCTATGACTAAAATCATTAAGATAACACTATAAATTAAGAGTAAAACTATTGCGACTATACGATTTGAACGGTTCACCAGGTCCGTAATGTTACTCCAATTGGTTGACAAATTTTTCACGTCCTTAAGGTAATGGTGGCAAGAAAGGATGACACTGGCAAGGATCCAGACTACAAGAAGGTAAATCATCGAAAGGATGGGCAAGCCTAGATATAGAGAAAGTCCAAGTAAAGTCAGAACTGGTAAAAAGGACTGGACAGCAAATATAATCCAAAATTTCACTTTCACATAACGAGCAAAGTCAAAGGGTAAACTCTTAAGAAAATCAACATTTTCTCTCTCCAAGGACAAGGCAATTGAATGTAGGCTGGTGATATTGTTATTGACAACTGCTATAAACACTCCTACAAAAAACAAGGGTAACCAATATGGAGGATGAATGTCTGGAACTATCTGAGAATCTCGGATTTTGGAAATCAGACCGATCATCATGAGATAAGGAAGGAAAGCACTTGTAAAAAGCACTGTAATCACGCCAGTTCCCTGTCCCAAGAGGGTGAGGTGGTAGCGTAAAACCATGCGGAAAAAGCCCTTTTTATTAGTAGTTGAAATTCTCTCCTTATTGCGACGTTCTTTTTTGACCTTCTCCTCACTATTAAGCAGGATAACGTCATAAAAACGAGGAAGGACCTTCTTTTTGGTCAGGTAAAGCAAGAAAACAGTTAAAGCTATCCAAGCGAGCAGACCCAGTATAGCTTCTGTCGAAAAAGGCTCCACTGCTATTTTGTAAAAGATATGAAGAGGATAAAGGAGAAATGGAATGTCTCTAACTTTGTCAACAATACTTCCAAAAGTCGACTGTAGAAAGAGGACAAATATTAAAGGTATGAGAACCCCTATCCCAATCATCACATTCGAAAAAATAGACTGATACTTTCTGAAGACCCTAGTCTGAGCCAAGAAATGTACTGCCACTACCATCACTAAAGTAACAGAGACAAATAATAAGGCCAAGGACAGCAGCATCAAAGGCAAACCCAGCCATAGAGAAGGAGCTAGCCTAATATAGAGGACTAGAAAATAAGCTAGGATTGGTACAATTCCAGTTAGAGCTGGCAAGAGAACAGACAGTCCTTTAGCAATTATAATCTCTGATTCTTTAAAGGCATAAGGCCTATACGATACCAAGTCCTTACTCTCATAAAAGACATTGTAAAATGCAGTGAAAGAAGTTGAAAAGGCAAGCACCAGTAAAATAGCAACCATGGTACTAAAAAAACTTGGCCTTTCCTCAAAAGGAAAACGAAAGGCTATATTTATAAACATGAAAAGCATCAAGAGACTGGAAAAAATGTAAGAACTTAGGACTCTAGCGGAAACATTTACTTTTTTCGCAGGATTCTTAGCTTGCTTCTTTCGTAGGTTAGCCAGATTAGCTTCTTGAGATGAATAGAGGATATTGATATCAACTAATTTTTTAATGACCTTGAGACGCATCTGAAACCTCCTCTTTTCTACCAGCAAGGCTAAGGTAGATACTTTCCAAAGACTGGTCTGGGTGGTCTTTTCTCAAGTCCTCTACCTTACCACAATAAATCAAATGCCCCTTTTTCAAAATGGCAATCCGATCACAGACTTGCTCTGCCACCTCTAGGACATGGGTTGAAAACAAGACTGTCTTGCCTTTTTGTGCATGTTCCTTCATCATTTGCTTCAAATCAAAGGCAGCCTGGGGATCCAAACCAGTCAAGGGTTCGTCCAAAACCCAAATATCAGGATCAGACAAGAGTGCTCCGATGACAAAGACTTTCTGACGCATTCCGTGAGAAAGTGTTTCAATAACCTGATAGCGATTTTCAGCAAAATCAAAAACACTCAATAGCCTAGCTAAACTAGCTTCCAAGTCAGAGCTAGTCAGATCATAGGATGAGGCAATCAATTCCCAAAATTCATTGGCCGTTAAGCGTAAAAATAAGTCAGGCGAGTCTGCTACGTAGCCAATCTTTCGTTTGATAGCCAAGCGATTTTCCGATAAATCCTGACCGTCTACCAAAATACGACCACTGCTAGGTGAAATGATACTGACTAAGGATTTTATAGTGGTCGATTTTCCAGCACCATTATGGCCAATCAAGCCCATAATCTCCCCATTTTCAATCTGCAAATTGAGATTGCTCAAGGCCTCTTTATCACCATACAACTTACTAACATTTTGAAATTCAATCATGGGATGACTCCTATCTTTATCTGTATTACATACTATTATACTAGCACTTTGATACAAAAAAATCAACACTTTATTTTAAGTGGTTAAAATAGATTTCTTCTATCTTACGCAAACGTTTGAGCTAACCAATACTTTATGATAGAATAAAGAACAAGATTGACAAGTAAGAGGAAACATCATGCAAAATCAAACACTCATGCAATACTTTGAATGGTATCTGCCCCACGACGGTCAACATTGGACGCGTCTGGCTGAAGATGCTCCACACCTAGCTGATCTCGGTATCAGCCATGTCTGGATGCCACCAGCCTTCAAAGCCACCAATGAAAAAGATGTCGGCTATGGGGTCTATGACTTATTTGACCTAGGAGAGTTCAACCAAAAAGGGACTGTCCGCACCAAGTATGGTTTCAAAGAAGACTATCTTCAAGCCATTCAAACTCTAAAAGCACAGGGAATCCAGCCTATGGCCGATGTGGTTCTCAACCACAAGGCTGCTGCCGATTACAGGGAAGCCTTTCAGGTTATTGAAGTGGATCCTGTAGACCGTACAGTTGAACTTGGAGAACCCTTCACCATCAATGGCTGGACTAGTTTTACCTTCGATGGTCGCCAAGATACCTACAATGACTTCCACTGGCACTGGTACCACTTCACAGGTACAGACTACGATGCCAAACGCCGTAAGTCTGGGATTTATCTGATTCAAGGAGACAACAAGGGCTGGGCCAACGAGGAATTGGTCGATAACGAAAACGGAAACTACGACTACCTCATGTATGCCGACCTAGACTTTAAACATCCTGAAGTCATCCAAAATATCTATGACTGGGCTGACTGGTTCATGGAAACGACTAGTGTAGCTGGTTTCCGCTTAGATGCTGTTAAGCACATTGACTCTTTCTTCATGCGTAATTTCATCCGAGATATGAAGGAAAAATACGGTGAGGATTTCTACGTTTTTGGTGAATTTTGGAATCCTGACAAGGAAGCCAATCTGGACTATCTTGAAAAAACGGAAGAACGCTTCGACCTTGTTGATGTTCGTCTCCACCAGAATCTCTTTGAAGCCAGTCAAGCTGGCGCAAACTATGACCTTCGTGGTATTTTCACAGATAGCTTGGTTGAACTCAAACCTGACAAGGCTGTAACCTTTGTCGACAACCACGATACCCAACGTGGTCAGGCTCTTGAGTCTACTGTTGAAGAATGGTTCAAACCAGCAGCCTATGCCCTCATTCTATTACGCCAAGACGGCCTTCCATGTGTCTTTTACGGAGACTACTATGGGATTTCAGGGCAGTATGCTCAACAAGATTTCAAAGAAGTTCTTGACCGCCTCCTAGCCATCCGAAAAGATTTGGCCTATGGAGAACAAAATGACTACTTTGATGATCCTAACTGTATCGGTTGGGTACGTTCAGGTGCTGAACATCAATCCCCAATCGCAGTCTTGATTTCAAATGACCAAGAAAACAGTAAGTCAATGTTTGTCGGCCAAGAATGTGCTAACCAAACCTTTGTAGATTTACTTGAAAACCACCAAGGTCAAATTACAATTGATGAGGAAGGTTATGGACAATTCCCAGTCTCAGCTGCTTCGGTAAGTGTCTGGGCAACCAATACAATCTAATACTCTTCGAAAATCTCTTCAAACCGCGTCAACGTCGCCTTGCCGTACTCAAGTACAGCCTGCGGCTAGTTTCCTAGTTTGCTCTTTGATTTTCATTGAGTATAATAGCAAATAATAACCAAGCCAGATCCAATCAGATTTGGCTTTTTTGTATTCACAAAAAGACCTACCCAAATGGATAGATCTTTACTTGATTACAATTTACCTGCTACTGCATCCAACAATTCTTGAATCTTAGCTTGGTTGCTTCCTCCTGCCATGGCCATGTCTGGTTTACCACCACCACGTCCATCGACGATTGGTGCTAATTCTTTGACAAGGTTTCCTGCATGAAGGTCTTTTGTCTTGCTTGCTACAAGGACATTGACTTTGTCACCGATAGCAGCAACTAGGACAAGAAGATCAGAGTAGTCTTTTTGTTTCCAGTTATCTGCAAAGGTACGAAGGGCACCGGCATCTGATACAGACACTTGACTAGCAATGTAACGGTGACCGTTGACTTCCTTCACATCCTTGAAGATGTCGCCTGCAGCTGCAGCTGCGGCTTTTTCTTTCAACTCAGCATTTTCTTTTTGCAATTGACGAAGTTGTTCTTGAAGTCCTTCTACCTTGTGAGGTACTTCCTTGACTTGAGGTGCTTTCAAGGTTGCTGCGACAGCTTTAAGGGCGTCTTCTTGTTCACGGTAGGCTTCAAAGGCTTCCTTACCAGTCACTGCCAAGATACGGCGAGTTCCTGAGCCGATCCCTTCTTCTTTGACAATCTTGAAGAGACCAATTTCAGAAGTGTTGCCAACGTGAGTACCACCACAAAGCTCGATAGAGTAGTCACCGATAGTAACAACACGGACTTCTTTACCGTATTTCTCACCAAAGAGAGCCATAGCTCCCATTTCCTTGGCAGTGTCAATATCCGTTTCAACTGTCTTCACTTCAAGAGCTTCCCAGATTTTCTCGTTAACTTGCTGTTCAATCGCACGCAATTCTTCTGCAGTTACTGCTTGGAAATGAGTAAAGTCAAAGCGAAGGAATTCAACTTCGTTAAGAGATCCTGCTTGTGTCGCGTGGTTTCCAAGGATATTATGAAGAGCAGCGTGAAGCAAGTGAGTCGCAGTGTGGTTTTTCATGACACGGTGACGGCGATTGCTATCAATTGCCAAGGTATATTCTTGGTTCAAGACAAGCGGTGCAAGGACTTCAACTGTATGAAGAGCTTGTCCGTTTGGAGCTTTTTGAACATTTGTCACAGTAGCCACGACCTTACCTGACTCATCCAAGATTTGTCCGTGGTCAGCGACCTGTCCACCCATTTCAGCATAGAATGGCGTTTCCGCAAAGATAAGAGAGGCAGTTCCTTCTGATACAGCTTCTACTTCTGCATTGTCAGCCACGATAGCCACCAATTTAGAAGACAATTGAGATGCTTCATAGTTAAAGCGGCTTTCCACTGTGATGTTTTGAAGGGTTTCATTTTGCATACCCATTGAACCACCCTTGACAGCTGACGCACGCGCGCGTTCTTGCTGTTCTTTCATGGCTGCTTCAAAACCTTCACGGTCAACAGTCATACCAGCTTCTTCAGCAATTTCTTCAGTCAATTCAACTGGGAATCCATAAGTGTCATAAAGTTTGAAGACATCTGAACCAGCAATGACAGATTGACCTTTTTCTTTCAAGTCAGCTACGATGCCTTGGGCAAAGTGTTGACCTGAGTGAAGGGTACGGGCAAATGACTCTTCCTCGCTCTTAACGATTTTCTCAATAAAGTCACGTTTTTCAAGCACTTCTGGGTAGTAGCTTTCCATGATTTTCCCAACAGTTGGAACGAGTTTGTAAAGGAAAGTTTCATTGATACCCAACTTTTGACCATGCATAGAAGCACGACGGAGAAGACGACGAAGGACATAACCACGACCTTCATTTCCTGGAAGGGCACCGTCACCGATGGCAAATGAAAGTGAACGGATGTGGTCAGCGATAACCTTAAAGCTCATGTTATCGCCATCTTGGTCATAAACCTTACCAGACAATTTCTCCACTTCACGAATGATTGGCATGAAGAGGTCTGTTTCAAAGTTTGTCTTAGCCCCTTGGATAACGGCCACCAAACGCTCCAAACCAGCGCCCGTATCAATGTTCTTGTGTGGCAATTCCTTGTATTCGCTACGAGGAACAGAAGGGTCTGCGTTAAATTGTGACAAAACGATGTTCCAGATTTCGATATAACGGTCGTTTTCGATATCTTCTGCAAGCAGGCGAATACCGATATTTTCTGGGTCAAATACTTCACCACGGTCAAAGAAGATTTCTGTATCTGGTCCAGAAGGTCCTGCACCGATTTCCCAGAAGTTGTCCTCGATTGGAATCAAGTGACTTGGGTCCACTCCCACTTCAATCCAGCGGTTATAAGAATCTTTGTCTTCTGGATAGTAGGTCATGTAAAGTTTTTCAGCTGGGAAGTCAAACCATTCAGGGCTTGTCAAAAGCTCATATGCCCAAGTGATAGCTTCATCACGGAAGTAATCACCGATAGAGAAGTTCCCCAACATTTCAAACATGGTATGGTGACGTGCTGTCTTCCCTACGTTTTCAATGTCGTTTGTACGGATAGCCTTTTGCGCATTGGTAATACGTGGATTTTCAGGGATAATGGTTCCGTCAAAGTATTTCTTAAGGGTTGCTACCCCAGAGTTGATCCACAAAAGAGTTGGATCATTTACAGGAACCAAGCTCACTGATGGTTCTACAGAGTGACCTTTGGTCGCCCAGAAGTCAAGCCACATTTGGCGTACTTGTGCACTAGATAGTTGTTTCATATTGTCTCCTTATTTACTTGTTTAATGTGATTGGCTTTCCAGCATCTCCACATAGTCAATCGCGACACAGAGGGAAATAACTAGGTCTGCATAAGCGTCCTCCAGAACCGTCCTCCAGAACCGTTACGGTATAGGTAGAGGTCAGATGGAAGAGTTCCTTCTTAATTTCCGCAATCAGCTGATCGCGATCATCCAGCAATTTGAAATCCAAATCCCAGATATTTCCCTCGATACGAAGATCTAAATTATCAAACTCATACTTATCTCGCCAGAAGGTCAACTTCTTACGAATGACAAAACTCGAGCCATCCCGAAGCTGAATCTCAAAACGAGGAAGCAAGGTCAAGATTTCTTTACTAATCTGACTGACCTGTTCACCAGTCGCATCATAGATGGTAAAGGTTTTAGGAATTTGGAAAAATGATCCCTCTACCTGATAGGCGATTTCTCCCCTGTCGTCCTTGATAGCGAAACGTTCGCCTCCAAGACGAAACTTTTGTTTAACAAGAAATGTCTTCATAAACACCTCCAAAAATCAAAAGACAAGCTCATATCACGAAGGGCGAAAAACCGCGGTACCACCTTCATTCAATGAACTTGTCATTCTCTTATTCTTATGCAATTGTATGATTGAGTAGCATGACTTTCTAGCTTAGATGGCTCGCAGCACCGCCATTTCTCTGGACTAAGACAACTGAAAATCAATTCTCAACTTTCTTATTATATCGTTTTTTGGGTTCCGCGTCAACTGGAAATGATTCTTGTGAGATAGACATTGTCATTAGCGTTTGATTTTCCTCAAAACTTACTACCATCTTATCTGCTATACATATCTTGCTATAATATTTATTTTTGCATAGCCACGATTTCTCTATTCTGTCCTCTGATGATTCTTATTTCCAGCGTCATGCTTAGGATTGCTATTGGCTTCACAGTTAGTTGGTGCTCATAGCGGACTTACATCTCAGATATCTGATATACCTGTCATACTCAAAATAGCTCTCTAAACCAAATGAACTATCTATCGTATAATGTAACAATTCTAGCCCCCTGTATTTTTTCAACCTTCAATAGCTTAATGGGGGTTTGGTTCATTTCATAGTGTTTTGCACTACGCCCTTCTGGCAACTCAGCCTGTATTTTTCTTCTAAAAACTGAAACAGGATAGCAAATATCAGTGTTCTTAACCTTCTTATCATATTTATCAAACAAAAAATAAAATTCTTTATCTCTATGTTGAAAATGCAATAAATACTTTGCTTTAATCTTAGACCCAATTTTGTTTGGGTCAAAATAATACAATCCCTTTAAATTAACACTTATATTTTCTAGCATCGTATAAATTAAATTCAGAGAAGTTGCTCTAGATAAAAATGCAGCCTTATGCTGAGATGTATCTTTATCTAAATCATAAAAAGTGATATGATTCCCCAAAATTTGGTTATATATCCTCTGAGCCCCATTACCATTGAAGCACTTAACTTTATCTATTCCTTTTAGTTTGTGCAAACCTATAAGATGATGAAAATTTGGTTCCGTGAAGCTTAATTCAATATATTTTTCTGTAGTTTGTTTGGAGACAGTCTGAGTGATAGTAAATTTGTATTGAGTATCCATCAACGTTCTGTAACTAAGAATTAAATTTCTTAACATACTGTACCTTTTCTCAAAAAAATAAAGAGGCTATTTACACCTCTTCCTACGATATATTTATTCATCTGCTTGCGGAAAATATATAAAACCCAAATAAGCCTATCTACGAACTACTGACCAAAACAGACCGACCAGTAATTCTTTGGCTACGCTAAAAGCGATAGTTTTCTTCTACGAACTTTATTATATTAGATTCTTAACAATTTGTCAAGCAAAATCAAAAAGCTGCTTATTATTTAGAAAAAACGAACCAGCTTGACTGATTCGTTTCGTGACTGCTAACTCCTACTTCCGATACATTTTAAACTGTAGGAAGAGGTCGCTATATTTTCCTGTCCATTTATGGTCAAATTTCTCATAAACTTCTAGGTGTTTCATGGTTTCAGCATCTGGATAGAAGGCTTTATCTTCTTTTTTCTCCTCTGGGAGCAATTCCTTAGCTGGTAGGTTTGGTGTTGAATAACCGACATACTCTGCATTTTTGAGAGCATTTTCGGGTTTCAACATAAAGTTGATAAAGGCATAGGCGGCATCTTGGTTTTTGACGGTTTTGGGAATGACCATATTGTCAAACCAAAGGTTGCTGGCCTCGGTCGGAACCACATAGCGTAGATTTTCATTTTTCTCCAGCATTTGGCTAGCTTCACCAGAGAAGGTCACGCCGATAGCAGCGTTATTCTGAATCATGTAGCCCTTCATCTCGTCCGCCACAATAGCCTTGATATTGGGAGTCAGCTTGTAGAGCTTGTCCACTGTTTCTTCCAACTGCTGGCTATCCTTGGAGTTGAGGCTGTAGCCAAGGGAATTGAGCCCAAGTCCCAGCACCTCACGCGCCCCATCAAAGAGCATGATAGAGTTCTTATACTCTGGCTTCCAGAGATCATCCCAATGCTCAGGCGCCTCATCTACCATGGTTTCATTGTAGACAATTCCCAAGGTTCCCCAGAAGTAAGGGATGGAGAATTTATTGCCTGGGTCAAAGGACTGGTTGAGAAACTCTGGTCCGATATTTTCAAGACCTTCAAGTTTTGAATAATCAAGCGGAACCAAGAGATCTTCGCCCTTCATCTTGTTAATCATGTATTCACTAGGAATGGCAATATCGTAGGTTGTTCCACCCTGCTTTATCTTGGTATACATAGCTTCGTTGGAGTCAAAGGTCTCATACTGGACTTGAATTCCTGTTTCTTCTGTGAATTGCTCCAAGAGTTCAGGATCGATATAGTCTCCCCAGTTGTAGATAACCAGTTTTTGACTATCTCGGCTATTGATTTTACTGTCTAGATGCGTCGCAATTCCCCACAAGACCAAGATAATCGCTGCAATTCCTGCTAAAAATGAATAGAGTTTTTTCATGCTTGCTCCTCCTTCTCACGTGAGATAAAGTAATATCCAACAACTAGGATAATACTAAAGAGAAAGACAAGGGCAGACAGGGCATTGATTTCTAGCGAAATCCCTTTACGAGCACGAGAGTAAATCTCGACTGACAGAGTTGAAAAGCCATTTCCCGTTACAAAGAAGGTCACGGCAAAGTCATCTAGCGAATAGGTGAAGGCCATGAAATAACCTGCAATAATAGACGGAGTCAGGTAAGGAAGCATGATTTCCTTGAACATCTGAAATTGACTGGCACCAAGGTCATAGGCCGCATGAATCATGTCACCGTTCATTTCCTTGAGTCGAGGCAAGACCATCAAGACCACGATAGGAATCGAGAAGGCCACATGACTAGATAGAACGGTCAAAAAGCCAAGTGAAAACTTGAGCTGGGTAAAGAGAATCAAGAAGCTGGCACCAATCATAACATCAGGCGCAACCATGAGGATATTATTGAGTGAAAGAAAGGTTTCTTGGTATTTCTTACGAGACTGGTAGATGTAAATGGCACCGAAAGTCCCGATAATGGTCGCAATCAAGGCTGACAGAAAGGCCAAGAAAAAGGTCTGGGTCACAATTAACATAAGGCGACCATCACCAAACATGGTTTTAAAATGGCTCAAGCTAAAGCCTGTAAAGTTATTCATGTCGTTGCCTGCATTAAAGGCGTAGCCAATCAAGTAAAAAATCGGCAGGTAGAGGACAAGAAAGACCAGTCCCAGGTAAAGGTTGGCAAATTTTTTCATCGTTCTCTCCTTTCCTTGGTCACCCACATGGTGATGAACATGGTCAGGATGAGAATCACACCGATGGTTGAACCCATACCGTAGTTATCATTTGTTAGGAAGTTCTGCTCAATGGCTGTCCCCAGAGTAATAACGCGGTTTCCACCAATCAAACGGGTCAGCATGAAGAGACTCAAACTTGGAATAAAGACGGACTGAACTCCACTTCTCACCCCATTCATCGATAGAGGGAAGATGACATGACGGAAGGTCTCCCACTTGGTAGCACCGAGGTCATAGCTAGCATTGATAAGATTGTTGTCCATATCATCCAAGACATTGAAAATGGGCAGAATCATAAAAGGAAGCTCGATGTAGCTTGCGACAAAGATAAAGGAGAAATCGGTAAAGAGCAACTGTTGCGAACCAATTCCGATGAATTCCAAGAATTGGTTAATAGAGCCATTTTGACCAAAAATCCCAATAAAGGCATAGGCTTTAAGAAGAAGGTTGACCCAAGTAGGCAGAATAATCAGCATGAGCCAGAGTTGACGGTGCTTGAGACGAGTCAAAAAGAGGGCTGTTGGATAGCTGATAAGCAAGGTCACAAAAGTCACAATTCCTGCATAGAGTACAGAGTTGA
Organism: uncultured Streptococcus sp.; assembly: GCF_963521865.1. GTDB lineage: Bacteria > Bacillota > Bacilli > Lactobacillales > Streptococcaceae > Streptococcus. The sequence continues at coordinate 52,772 of NZ_CAUQWY010000002.1, read as the reverse complement.
AACTCATTTTGAGGTAGGTCAAGTTTTGTGACGCAAAGTAAGATTTATAATTTTCTAAACTAAACTGGCCTTCAATGTTGAAAAAGGATTGTCCGAAAATCAAGACCAAGGGTGCCAATACAAAGAGGGCGATCCAGAGCATGTAGGGCACTACAAAGAGTTTAGAGCTTGTTTTCTTCATCTCTTTCCTCCTCGATTGCATTGATCAAACCTGCTTCTTGCTCTTCGATTTCCACGTATTCTTCGATACGAGCATCGAACTCTTCTTCGGTTTCATTGAGACGCATGATGTGGATGTCTTCTGGTTCAAAGTCCAGACCGATTTCCTCACCCACGATGGCCTTACGGGTTGAGTGAATCATCCATTCATTTCCAAGTTCATCATAGGCGATAATTTCATAGTGTACCCCACGGAAGAGTTGAGTATCCACCTTAACTTGGAGCTTGCCTTCTTCAGGAAGGGTAATGCGCAAGTCTTCTGGACGAATCACAACTTCCACAGGCTCGTTTGGCTTCATCCCACCATCGACCGCTTCAAAGCGTTTGCCGTTAAACTCAACCAAATAGTCCTCAATCATGGTACCTGGCAAGATGTTTGACTCACCGATAAAGGTGGCAACAAAGTGGTTAATCGGCTCGTCGTAGATGTCCACAGGTGTTCCAGACTGGACAATCTCGCCATCATTCATAACGAAAATCCAGTCACTCATGGCCAGGGCTTCTTCCTGATCGTGAGTGACAAAGACAAAAGTAATCCCCAATCGTTGTTGCAGTTCACGCAGTTCGTACTGCATGTCTGTTCTTAATTTCAAGTCCAGCGCTGACAGAGGCTCGTCCAACAAAACCACACGGGGTTGGTTAATGATGGCGCGGGCAATAGCCACACGCTGACGTTGTCCTCCTGAGAGTTTACGAATGGAACGTTTTTCGTAACCTTCCAACTGAACCATCTTGAGAACTTCAGCAACACGTTGCTCGATTTCTTTCTTGTCGATCTTACGCAAGCGAAGTGGAAAGGCAACATTTTCAAACACATTCATATGTGGAAACAAGGCATAGGATTGGAAGACCGTATGGACGTCTCGCTTGTTGGTTGGGATGTCGTTGATACGGATACCATCCAGCAAAATGTCTCCTGTCGTCGCATCCAGCAAACCTGCAATGATGTTCAGGATAGTTGATTTTCCAGAACCAGATGCGCCTAGAAGGGTGTAGAATTTCCCTTCTTCCAACTCAAAGTTGATATCTTTGAGAACCTTGGTGTTGCTGTCTTCAAAAACTTTAGAGACGTTTTTGAATTCAATAATTGGTTTTTTCAATTGTCATTTATTCCTTCTTTTTCATAGATTAACAGATCAGGGCTCTGTCAGGCCGCCACTACCTCTTGTAGGAGATTGAACTGCCTACATTCTTCTGCACTGACGATAGGCTTTCACCCCCTTTCCATGACATAGCAGCAGCTTTTCAAATATAGCTTCCTACTTGCTTTCTCCTAAAATACGGACTTCTCTCTCAAGAGTAACGCCAGAGTGTTCCTTGACTTTTTCAATCACAGACTCAATCAAGTCTTCGTAGTCTTTAGCCGTTCCGTCAGCAACATTAATCATAAATCCTGCGTGCTTTTCAGACACTTCAACACCACCGATACGATAGCCTTTTAAGCCAGCTTCTGAAATTAATTGACCTGCAAAATGCCCTACTGGACGCTTAAAGACCGAACCACAAGATGGATATTCTAAAGGTTGCTTGAGTTCACGCAAATGAGTCAAACGCTCCATTTCTTGCTTAATAACCTGATGATTTCCAGGCGCTAGGGCAAATTTAGCTGACAAGACAACTGCACCAGACTCCTGAATGGCTGAGTGGCGGTAACCAAAAGCCAAATCTTTGGCAGACAGGGTCTCGATTTCTCCATCCTTAGTCAAGACCTTACAAGACTGCAAGATGTGGGCAATCTCGCCACCATAGGCACCCGCATTCATAAAGACAGCACCACCGATACTTCCAGGAATACCACAAGCAAACTCAAAGCCAGTCAAACTATGACGAAGGGCAATGCGAGTTGTTTCAATCAAGTTAGCACCAGCTTCTGCTTCAATAGTATAGCCATCAACAGAAACGTTATTGAGCTTGTCACACAAGATGACAAATCCACGAATCCCACCATCACGAACGATAATGTTGCTGGCATTCCCAAGAACCATCCAAGGGATATTTTCTTGATTGGCAAATTTAACAACGCGAGCCAACTCAAAACGATTTCGTGGAAAGACCAGATAATCGGCCTCTCCACCTACTTTTGTATAACTATAGCTATGCAAGGGTTCCTTGAAACGGATATCAATCCCTTCTAAAATTTCAAGCATTTTTTCTTTTACTGACATGACACTCTTCCTTTTACAAAATTCATTCCATTATACCATTTTTAAGACCATTTGACGACCAGAAAAAGACCTTATTAAATTTTGCACAAAAAAAGAGATTTCCCCCTTTTTATATTTTTTTGCAAAATATGTTCTTGGTTACATAGGCAACTAGGAACAGTTCAACTAGTAGAATAACTTCAACCAAGACTGGACTTGTAATCCATCCTACTTGAGCTAGAGATGGTACCAGGTCAAAGAAATCATGTAGACCATAAGCTGCTAGGAGATAAATCCATTTCTTCTGGCGAACAGCTTGGTAAACCCAAACTGTCAAGAGTAATTGAAAACCTAGCGCCAAGATTCGCTCAAAACCAAGCAAATAAATCTGCCAGACTGATAGCGACTGAATAGTTTTCAACATATTTTCAGACAGCAATTGTATGACCTGTGGATTCTGAGTTTGAACTGCTGAGAGAACAATGTAGAGATTAAGCAAACTAGTAAGGCCCAGGAAAATCAATTCCAAACCACCATGACCTAACCCATAAGCCAAGGCATCTGCCTTTTCCAAACTTCTCTTTTTCTCCAACCATTTGAAGAAAATAAGGCGAGCTGTTTCCTCAAAAAATGCTGCCATGACTAGGCCATAGATGATATAGACAAGCGGATGGTCTTGCAAGAGGGCAATACTACCGTCTTTTTGAGGATGCAAAACCAAGATATGCACCAGTTTTTCCAAAATCTGTGAAGAGACAAAGAAGGCGACAGCCCCCAAGCCCAAGACAGATAAATTAATCTGATATTTCTTTTTGGCATACCAAATGCTTCCTATCAAGAAAGCCAGCAAAAGCACCATGGTAATGGTAATATGAATAGTCATTTTCGTCTCCTATTCTGCCTTTTCAATATCTTTTCTCATCTCGTCAACATTGAACTTGGCAAACAAGTATTGACGGTCTTGGACTGGAAAACGTTGATCCAATTGGTCAACAGCTCCCACCTCAATAATACCTTCCTTGATGACAAAGTCCATGACATGTCCACCGAAGGTCAAATCATCTGATATGAAGTGCAGATGGTAGCCTGCCACACTGACCCCATGGAAAATCTCAGGCGTCCAGAAACCAACAATGGTTCCCGCCACATTGTCACGACTATATTCAGGTTGATGGGTTGCGACATCAGCAAACTTGGTATCTGGTGTCGACTTGGGAATCATGCGCACATGCATATGTGAAAATTCCCCACGAATCTTGATAGAGCGGAAAAGATTTTCCCCATCATAATAAGACTCAATTCGTTCTTCCAATTCCTTGTCTGTCATCTCAAAGCGCTGGCGGAAAATGACCTCTGCCTGATGCGGTACTACTGCAGCATAAGGAATAAGGGCATCTGGTAATACTTCCAAAATTTCTGGCTGGTCTCCTGACGCTTTGGCCTGATAAGCCTTGCCATCCAAGACAATCAATTCCCCATCAATGGAATCCAAGGTTCCCAAACCAAGGTCACCATGCTCTAGCAATTCTCCTACTGTCATGGTACCACCATAAAGGCCAGCCATCAAGGCTCCAAGGGTATTGTATTGAAATAATTTCACTGGTTCCTGCACGTTCTTATCCATTCACTTTCTTGTCTGTTATTCTATAAATCTTACTCCTAAGTATACCACATTTGCCCCTAGATGTGAACGAGAGAAACACTCTAGACATTGCCAAGAAGGAAAAAAAAAGGTACAATGTAACAAAATCAAGGGAGGTCTGGAATGAAGAAACAAAGCAAGTACCAAGAGGTCGTTTCCTATCTGAAAAGTGGTATCGAGTCTGGACGTTTTCCGACGGGAAGTCGCCTGCCTTCTATCCGTCAACTGAGCCTTGACTTTCACTGTAGCAAGGACACCATTCAGCGAGCCTTGCTGGAATTACGGCACGAACAATACCTCTATGCCAAGCCCCAGAGTGGTTACTATGTCCTAGAACAAGGGCAACATCAGGATCTAGAAATCGAAGTCACTGACGAACATGCCAGTGCCTATGACGATTTCCGACTCTGTGTCAATGAAACCTTGATTGGCCGGGAAAACTACCTTTTTAACTACTATGACAACCAAGAAGGATTAGAAGACCTAAGACAATCCATTCATAAACTTCTCTTTGACCAAGCTCTCTACTGCAAGGCTGACCAACTGGTATTGACTTCTGGAACCCAACAAGCCTTGTTTATCCTCTCTCAAATTTCCTTTCCTAGTCAAGCTAAGGAAATCTTGGTGGAACAGCCGACCTATCATCGGATGAATCGCCTCTTGATTGCTCAAGGGCTGGACTATCAAACGATTGAACGAGGCATTGATGGGATTGACTTGGAGGAGCTGGAAGGTCACTTCAAGACAGGAAAGATTAAGTTTTTCTACACCATTCCTCGTTTTCACTATCCTCTGGGGCATTCCTATTCAGAGCAGGACAAACTGGCTATCCTTGACTTAGCTGCCAAGTATGGAGTCTATATCGTAGAGGACGACTATTTGGGAGATTTGGATTCCAAGAAGGGCCAGACCTTCCACTATCTAGATACAACAGAGCGCGTTATTTATATCAAATCCTTCTCAACCAGCCTCTTTCCAGCCCTGCGGATAACGGCACTCATTCTTCCAAATGCTATCAAAGAAGCCTTTGTGGCCTACAAAAATATCCTAGACTACGACAGCAACCTCATCATGCAAAAGGCCCTGTCACTCTATATTGACAGTCAATTATTTGAGAAAAATCGGCTAGCTCGCTTGTCCAATCAGGAAACTTACCAAAAACAAATCGAGGAAAGACTAGCTAACACTCCTTGTCCCCTCCCTCACTTTCCCCTACACGATGGTTTATTGCTAGACCTGAGACATTATCCTAAAATTGCTAGTCTCAAACACAGCCAACTGGGCTTGGACTTCTTTGAAGAGGCTTACTTGGATGCTTGTCCTTATCAATTTGCCAAGGTGTCCCTAGACAATCTAGAAAATGTTTTAGACTATTTAAAAGCAGAATTGGATTGACTTCCAACTCTGCTTTTTTCTTATACTCTTCGAAAATCTCTTCAAACCACGTCAGCGTCGCCTTACCGTAGATATATGTAACTGACTTCGTCAGTCTTATCTACAACCTCAAAGCAGTGCTTTGAGCAGCTTGCGGCTAGCTTCCTAGTTTGCTCTTTGATTTTCATTGAGTATTATTCTTCCACTTCTGTTAGGCTTGCCGCTTTTTCAAGATATTTTTGGTAGCTACCATCATCCTTGAGTTTTTGGATGACCTTGTCCACCACTTCTTTCAAATCAACACTATTTTTTCTAAAGGCAACTGCATTGGCTTCGCCATCCTTCATCTTCAAGCTGACAGTTGCGACAGCTAGATCGGCATTTTTAGCAGCATAGCTAAGGGCAACAGGCTCATCCATGTGAACAGCATCTACTTTTCCAGCCTGTAATTCATTGACAGCTTCCCCCATATTGGTTAGGGAAGTCAGCTGAGCTTTTGGCAATTGTTCCTTGACCATTGATTCAGGAACAGTCCCTTTTTGAGCTGCAATATTAGCACTTTCAAGGCTAGTTAAATCTTTGTATTTTTCTACATCAGCCTTACGAACCAAGAAACTAATCTTGTTTTCATAGTAAGGGATTGAAAAATCAAAGACTTCTTTTCTCTCGTCAGTAGCGCTAATTCCCGCAACTGCTAGGTCAGCCTTACCAGTTTGAAGACTGGTCAAGACATTGTCAAAACTCATGCTTGAAATTTCTAACTTTACCCCAAGTTCATCAGCGATAGCTTGGGCCATATCAATATCCGCACCGACTACCTGGTTTTTTCCGTCAACTAAAGACTGAAATTCAAAAGGTGCATAGTCAGGACTAGTAGCCACAACTAATTTCCCCTTTTGCTTAATGGCCTCAATAGTTGATTGAGAACCATTAGAACCTGACTGGCAAGCCACTAAGAAGAAACTTGCAAGAAAGCTACATAAAACAAATATCCATTTTTTTAATTTCATAAATAAACAACCTCTCTGTTAATTTTGTATAATTATAACTCTATCCAAGCTACTTGTCAAGTATTTTTTTGAATTTTTATCTTAAAAATATTTTTTTCATTCAAAAAAGGAGCTGTTAGTTGATTTCAAGCTCCTTTTTATACAGAATAAATCTATTTTATAGTTCGACAATCTTACCTGTTTCAAAGTAAACAACCCATTCACAGATATTCTTAGCATAGTCTCCAATACGTTCCAAGAAGGCAATCACTTGGAAATAATCACGACCTGTAACAATGGCATCAGGATTCTTCTTGATTTCTTCTGTAGCCAAGTCACGAATGCTATCAAAGTAATGGTTGATTTTTTCATCCATGGTTGCTACTTCATAAGCCTTGTCTACTGAACCATTCAGATAGAGTTCAAGGGCTGCTTCGACGAAATTCTTGACATCGCGACCCATTCTCTTGATTTCTTCTTCAACAGCTGGGATACGTTGCTCACCCTTCATACGAATTGCCGCTTTAGCAATAGAAACGGCATGGTCACCCATACGTTCCAAGTCAGATACAGCCTTCAAGACTGTTAGAACTGTACGCAAGTCCTGAGAAACCGGTTGTTGAAGGGCAATCATTTCAAATGATTTCTTCTCCAATTTCACTTCGTATTCGTTTACTTCTGCATCGTCTTCGATGACTTCTTTGGCCAAATCACGGTCATGCGTAACAAAGGCACGCACTGTCCGATTGATTTGGGATAGCACTTCTTGTCCCATAGCATAGAACTGGTTGTGCAATTTCTCCAAATCTTCTTCAAATTGAGAACGTAACATCATTTATCTCCTTATCCAAATTTTCCTGAAATATAATCTTCTGTTTCCTTGTGTTGTGGGTTGAGGAACATCTTCTTGGTATCGTTAAACTCGATCAAATCTCCATCTAGGAAAAATCCTGTCTTGTCAGAGATACGAGAGGCTTGTTGCATGGAACGTGTAACCAAGAGCATGGTGTATTTATCTTTTAGACCATACAAGGTTTCCTCAATCTTCCCAGCAGAGATAGGGTCCAAGGCTGAAGTCGGTTCATCCAAGAGAATGATTTTAGGACTAGTTGCCAAGACACGGGCAACACAGACACGTTGTTGTTGTCCACCTGAAAGCCCGATAGCTGAATCATGCAGGCGATCCTTGACCTCATCCCAGATAGAAGCACGCTGCAAGGCTTTTTCAACCGCCTCATCCAGAATTTGCTTGTCCTTCACTCCATTGATACGAAGCCCATAAACAACATTTTCGTAGATAGACATAGGGAAGGGGTTTGGTTGTTGGAAAACCATACCGATTTCCTTCCGCAATTCAACTGTATCTGTACGCGGGCTGTAGATGTTGTGGCCGTTGTAAACCACCGAACCAGTTGTGGTCACCTCTGGATTGAGGTCCCCCATGCGGTTGATAGCCTTGAGGAGGGTTGACTTCCCTGATCCAGATGGACCGATCAAGGCTGTAATTTCCTTAGGTTGGAAAGATAGGGAAACACTATTCAAGGCCTTTTTTTGATTGTAGTAAACGGACAGGTCTGACACCTGTAAAATCGCTTCTGTCATACTGTTTCCTTTCTATCCAAAGTGTCCTGTTACATAGTCATTGGTTGACTGTAGTTTGGCATTTTGGAAAATATTAGAGGTCTTATCGTACTCAATCAAGTCACCCAAGTAGAAAAATCCTGTGTAATCACTAGCACGCGCAGCCTGCTGCATACTGTGGGTTACGATGATGATGGTAAAGTCCTTCTTCAATTCCAGCATGGTTTCTTCCAGCTGGGCTGTCGCAATGGGATCCAAGGCTGACGCTGGTTCATCCATCAAGAGAATATCTGGTTTAACAGAGATAGCACGAGCGATACAGAGACGTTGTTGCTGACCACCTGATAGGGTCAAGGCTGACTTGTGCAAATCGTCTTTGACCTGATCCCAAAGGGCAGCTTGACGAAGAGAGGTTTCCACAATTTCATCCAAGACTTGCTTGTCCTTAACTCCTGCACGTTCATGAGCAAAAGTGATATTGCGGTAGATAGACTTGGCAAAGGGATTTGGTCGTTGGAAAACCATTCCGATGTGTTTACGCATCTCATAAACGTTGATTTCTGGACGGTTAACGTCAATTCCTTGATAGAGGATTTGACCTGTTACCTTGGCAATATCAATCGTATCATTCATACGGTTAAGACTGCGGAGGTAGGTTGATTTTCCTGATCCAGATGGGCCAATTAAGGCCGTAATTTTATTTTTTTCAAATTGCATATCGATGCCCTTGATGGATTCTTTTTTACCGTAGTAAACATGTAAATCCTTAGTAGAGAGGACCACTTTCTCTTCAGGAAAGGTGATGATATGCTTTTCATCCCAATTATATTTTGACATGGCTTCTCCTTTAGGCAGCGGTTAATTTCTTATGTAAATAGCTTCCGAGTTTGCGGGCTCCAAAGTTAAAAATGAGAATAAAGATGAGGAGCACGGCGGCAGAACCTGCTGATACGATGGTTCCATCAGGAATAGTACCTTCACTGTTGACTTTCCAAATGTGGACAGCCAAGGTTTCTGCTTGACGGAAGATAGAGATTGGGCTAGTCACACTGAGAATATTCCAGTTAGACCAGTCTAGTGCTGGTGCAGATTGCCCTGCTGTATAGATAAGAGCAGCAGCCTCACCAAAGATACGACCAGAAGCTAAGACAACCCCAGTCACAATACCTGGAAGGGCTTCTGGAATGACCACATGAACCACAGTTTCCCAACGAGAAATCCCAAGGGCCAGACCAGCCTCACGTTGCGTATGGTGAACATGTTTCAAACTGTCCTCGACATTACGAGTCATCTGAGGCAAGTTAAAGACTGTCAAGGCCAAGGCACCTGAAATGATTGAAAATCCATACTCAAACTGAACTACAAAGATCAAGTAACCAAAGAGACCTACAACCACTGATGGCAGTGAAGACAAGATTTCAATACAGGTTCTGACAAAATTGGTCACAGGACCTTTTTTAGCATATTCAGCTAGGAAAATCCCAGCCCCCATAGACAAAGGAACAGAGATAATCAAGGTAATAACCAAAAGGAAGAAGGAATTATAGAGCTGAATTCCAATCCCTCCGCCTGCTTGGTAAGAAGATGATTTGCCAGTCAAGAAAGACCAAGAGACGTGGGGCAAACCACGAACCAAGATATAAAGAATCAAGGATGCCAAGATGGCAACGATAATTCCTGCAATTGAGTAGAGGACAGCTGTTGCAATTTTATCTAATTTCTTAGCGTGCATAGTTTTTCTTTCCTCTTTCTTTCGTAATCAATTTAATCACACTGTTGAAGGCCAAACTCATCAAGAGCAAGACTAAGGCCAGTGACCAGAGAACGTTATTATCAACTGTTCCCATAACGGTATTTCCGATACCCATGGTCAAGACAGAGGTCAAGGTCGCAGCAGGTGTTGTCAATGAAGTTGGGACAACAGCTGAGTTTCCGACCACCATCTGAATGGCCAAGGCCTCACCAAAGGCACGCGCCATCCCAAAGACCACTGCGGTGAAAATCCCTGAACGCGCTGCCTTCAAGGTCACGCGCCAGATGGTTTGCCAACGAGTGGCTCCCATAGCCAAACTAGCTTCGCGGTAGTGACGAGGCACCGCACGCAAGCTATCGGTTGTCATAAAGGTTACCGTTGGTAAAATCATGACAAAGAGAACGAAAATACCTGACAAGATCCCAAAACCAGTCCCACCAAAGACACTACGGACAAAAGGAACTACGACCTGCAAACCGATAAATCCATACACGACTGAAGGAATCCCAACTAGCAATTCAATAGCTGGTTGCAAGATTCTAGCACCTTTTGGTGAGACCTCGGTCATAAAGACTGCCGCACCAATGGCAAAAGGAGTTGCGATAAGAGCTGACAGGATTGTGACAATAAAGGAGCCCAAAATCATGGGAAGGGCACCAAATTGTTTATCTGAAGGATTCCAAGTTTGGCCAAATAGGAAATCAAAAATATTAACTCCATTGACAAAGAAGGTCGACAAGCCTTTCTGAGCTACGAAAATCAAAATCATGGCCACAATGATGACAATCAAAGACAGGCAGGCAAAGGTCAAGCCTTTTCCTAATTTCTCTAGACGAGAGTTCTTTGAGGGAGAAAGTAATTTTTTAGCTAATTCTTCTTGATTCATTAGTGACTCCCTTCTAGTGCTGTCACCGTTCCTACAGCATCTTTTTCAACCTTCATTTCCTTAACAGAAATATAGCCCATTCCCTTAACGATTCCGCTTTGCGCTTCATCTGAGAGGACAAAGTTGAGAAATTCTGCCACCAATTCATTTGGTTGACCTAGGGTGTACATGTGTTCATAAGACCACAAAGGCCAGTTATTGCTTGTAACATTTTCTGCAATCGGCTCATAGCCATTCAACTTCATTCGCTTAACTGAGTCATCTACATAGGCAAAGGCTAGGTAAGAAATGGCTCCTGGTGTCTGGGAAACAATATTTTTGACCATCCCATTTGAATCCTGTTCTTGACTCTGCACGGCAGATTGGCCATCCATGACAACACTATCAAAGGTGGCACGTGAACCTGAACTTGCTGCACGGTTGATAATAGAGATGGCTAAATCCTTCCCACCGACTTCTTTCCAGTTGGCCACTTGGCCTGTAAAGATGCTACGGAGTTGTTCAGTTGTCAGATTTTCAACATCAACTTCCTTATTTACAATGACCGCCAAGCCCGCTACGGCTACCTTATGGTCCACTAGAGCGGATGCGTTGATACCGTCTTTTTCCTCGGCAAATACGTCTGAATTTCCTACATCAACAGCTCCAGACTGAACCTGAGACAGACCTGTACCAGATCCTCCACCTTGGACGTTGACTGTTTTTCCAACGTGCAGAGAGCCAAATTCATCTGCTGCTGCTTCGACCAAGGGCTGAAGAGCCGTTGAGCCAACAGCTGTCATGGATTCTCCACGATCAATCCAGCTAGCACATCCCGCCAAAGAACCTGCCAGCAAAAGAGCTGCAAGGGATAGAGCGAGTTTTTTCCTTTTTTTCACTGTTTTTCTCCTTGAAAATAATGGTGAATGCTGTGAATTTTTTCAACTATTTATTTATGTTTTTCTTTTGAAAATTGGGAGCCAACTGAAGTTCTTAGCTTGATTTTACTTGAAATTTACTCAGTTATCTTCTCCACCAATTTTGACTTAAAATGAAAGACAATTTGAAAAAATCCATACTTCCACTATAACATAGACAAGCTACTTTGACTAGCATTTTCACTTGAATCTGAGACCTTTTGGAAAATAATTTTTCAAAACATTTCCAGTCACCTTAGCAAAGCCCAACCCATTGCCTTGAACCAAAACTTGATACCAACCATTTGGCAGACTTTCCTCCAGCTGAACGGTTTCTCCAGCCACATACTTTACAAACTCATATTGGTCAATTTCAACCGACTGCTTGACCTGACTCGGTTTCAAGGCTAGTCCAAGAGCGAAACTGGGTTCAAAGCGTTTCTTCTTAAAGGTACCCAGATGCAGGCCATTCCGAGCAATCTTGAGTTTCCCTAAATCTGGCAAGAGTTCGGGCAGGAGATAAAGTTGGTCACCAAAAGTCTGCAAGATTCCCCTTAGATTGATTTTCAAGTGTTTTTGGACAAATTCCTGCCACAAGGCAACTTGTTCACGGCTGAGATTGCTCTTACTTGCCTTGCATTTTGGTGCTAGATTTTCGCCTTTAAATTGTAAATGAGCGACAAACTGACCCTCTCCCTTAAACTGATGAGGATACATCCGAGCCGTTTCTGGCAGGTCAATACCAGCTACCATTCCATTGATATGCTCTACTGGCAACAAATCAAAATCATACTCTTCCAGCAACCAATTGACAATCTCTTCGTTTTCCTCAGGTGCCCAGGTACAGGTTGAATAAACCAGACGACCACCTTCAGCTAGCATGGTAACTGCATCCTCCAGAATTTCTCTTTGCAAGCTAGCACATTGACTCGGATAATCTAAGCTCCAATAGTCCATAGCATCTGGCTGCTTACGAAACATTCCTTCACCAGAGCAAGGGGCATCAAGGACAATGAGGTCAAAATAGCCTTTAAAAACCTTGGCCAAGCGGTCAGCAGATTCATTGGTCACCACAACATTTGTCGCTCCAAAGCGCTCCATATTTTCTACTAAAATCTTAGCCCGTTTGCTTGAAATTTCATTGGAAACAAGTAGCCCCTCCCCTGCTAGATAGGCTGCCAGTTGAGTGGATTTACCTCCTGGTGCAGCTGCCAAGTCCAAAACCTTCATCCCAGGACTGGGCTGGGCTACCTGAGCCACCATCTGGGCAGCAGGTTCTTGCGAATAAACCAAGCCAGTAGCATGCTCAGGCGATTTCCCTGAAACCTTACCATAGTGACCCCAAGGAGTTTGAGGAATGGCATCAGGAAAGGAAACTGGCGCTTCTTTTAAAGGATTGACTCGAAAGGCCGAAACCGCTTCCTCCTCAAAAGAGGCAAGAAAATCTCTTGCCTCATCTCCTAGTATCTCTTCATATTTTTCAACAAATCCTTTTGGAAATTGCATTTAAGTTCTTTTCCTTTCGTAAATATAGGACTGAATTTCCTCCTGCATCTCAAGAGGTAGCATCATGACCGGTTGTCTGGTTTGAAAATTAGGAGTTTCACCAGAAAGAGTCACAATCCGATATCCCAGACTTTCCCCTAAAATACTAGCCGCAGCATAATCCCATGGTTGCAGATAAGTGACATAGGTCAACAAATGCCCTGACAAAATCTTGGCAAAACTAATGGCCGCACTCCCATAGACACGTACACCGAGGACCGATCGACCCAAATCAGCCAGACCCCATTCATTGGTTTCCAGCATGCCACTATTGCCTGCAATGAGAAAATCTCCAAGTGGTTTTGCTTTAAAGGGAGCTAGGGGCTTATCATTTAGATAAACAGGAAAGGCTCCACCACCGTGATAACAATCCCCTTTGACCACATCATAAATCAGGCCAAACTGTCCCTGACCATTTTCAAAATAAGCCATCATAACAGCAAAATCTTCCTGCTGGGCTACAAAATTATTGGTCCCATCAATCGGATCAATAACCCAAACCTTGCCCTCTTGAACCGAGGCTCGCAGACACCCTTCTTCAGCACAAATCTTATCCTCAGGATAACGGGACAAAATCTCACCAACCAAGAGTTCCTGAACTTCCTTGTCCAGTTTGGTCACCAAATCTGTTGGAGAGGACTTGGTTTCAACACGCAAGTCTTCCTGCATATGGTCAAGGATGTACTGGCCCGCTCTCTTAACAAGCTCTTTGGCAAATTCAAATTTACTTTCCAAGAGAAATCTTTCCTTCCCCTTTTTCCTTAGCAGTCTGAACTGCTCGGTAAAGCGAATAGCCACTAATCGTTTCAAATTCTCGTCCCAAACGTTTCTCTTCACTCTTGCTTGGCACGACCGCTTTGAATCCCTTATAGGAGTCCAGTAACTTTTTAGCCTCTACCTTGCCTTCATAGGCAGCTTCAACATCATTAAAAAAAGAAAGCACTGAAGCAAGTTCTTCAGTGCTCCACGACAAATCTAGTGGGTAACTATACTGTTTGTTCATTAACTAATACCAGCTCTCATTCTTGCTTCTTTTAGTTCTTGCTTACGGTAACTACGAGGGAGAAAAGCACGAATCTCATCTTCATTAAAACCGATCTGCATGCGTTTGGCATCGATAATAATCGGACGACGCAAAAGACTAGGATACTGCTCAATCAAATGAAGCAATTCCGATACCGAAATACTCTCTACATCAATATTCAATTTTTGAAAAATTTTTGAACGAGTTGAAATGATGTCATCAGTACCATTTTCGGTCAAGGAAAGAATGTGTTGCAATTCTTTTCTTGTTAAGGGACTGGTCATGATATTGTGTTCCTCAAAGGGCACCTTATGTTTTTCTAGCCAGGCCTTTGCCTTACGACATGATGTACAGCTCGGTGATAGAAATAGTGTAATCATGCTTTTCTCTTCTTATCTATACTTTGCTACTTCTATTATACAAAAAAATAAAGCGCTTGACTAGGGATTTTTAGAAAAAAAGCCTATTTTTTCAAGAAAAATAGACTGTTCGCGAACGATTGACACAATTGGATTTAGTTAATTCACTCTTGACAATCGTTTCGAATCACATACCTAACTTATTTACTCAAAATAAGAACATCTTTAGTATTATTTCCTACGACTTTTCAGGTACAGAAAACCAAAGAAGCTTTCATAGAGGGCGAAAAAGAGGAGGAAGGCATGGAGGAAAAAGGTCTCTGGCAAAATCAGAATCACTGGATCCTTGACTGGATCAAAAAGCCAGGTATCATCTCCTACAAAGAGAATTTGATGAAAAAGGGTAAAGAATTGGTCAAAACCAATCAAAACTCCCCCAAGCCCAATCAGTAAAGGCAAAACCACTAGAGCCAAAAGCCCTTTACTGAATAAAGATAAAAAGCCCTTTTTCACAATCCCTTTGACAAAGAAATAGAAACTTGGCAGTGTCACTAGGGCTACTAGCTGAACCAAGTGAAAGAGGTTCTTAACCACCTCAAAATGGTGTAGCCCAGCAACTGACGAACGAAAATCAGGCATCTGCAAGACCTGACTAAAAGGATTGGTCAGATAATTCATCAAGATATGAAAGTTGTACTGAATGGTTTCTGGTTTTAGATAAACCCGATCTGTTAAATTCAGCCACTGAATTTCAAAAGGATAGAAAATCCAAGCTAGATAAATGGTCAGAAGGATTGAAAGAGAGAAGAGAAAGAGCATAGAGCCCCAAAAGGTCAGTTTAGTTTTCATCAAAATCCCACTCCGCAAGGCTAGAAACCACATGAGTCGGTGCGATTGGTAGATCTGCTACTTCTTCTGCCTTGGTAAAACCTGTCGTCACCAAGAGCGTTGGAATGCCATTGTCAATCCCTGCTCGAATATCTGTCAGATAGTTGTCCCCAACCATAATCAACTCTTCACGTTTCAAGCCTAAGTGCTCAACCGCCTTGTCCATAATGATATCATTTGGTTTTCCGATATAAACAGGCTTCACTCGTGTTGCTACTTCAAGGAGAGTTACTAGCGAACCTGCTCCAGGTAAAAGACCACGTTCTGTCGGGATGTTGAGGTCAGGATTGGTTCCGATAAAATGAGCTCCCTTTTGGATAGCAAGAGTTGCTGTCGCAAATTTTTCATAATCGACTTGCCAGTCCAGACCTACTACCACATAGGCAGGATTCTCCTTGTCTTCCACATAACCAGCAGCCTTGATGGCTTCCTTGAGCCCAGCTTCTCCGATGACATAGACAGTCTTTTCAAGCCCCAAGTCGTTCATATAGTCGATAGTCGCTAAAGTTGCTGTGTAAACAGTCGATAGAGGTGTATCGATATTAAAATTCTGAGCCAACATCTCCTGAACACTCTCAGGAGTGCGGGTTGTATTGTTGGTCACAAAAAGATAGGGGATGTCTCGCTTTTGCAATTCATGGACAAAAGCCTCCCCCGCTGGGATTCTGTCTTTGCCCTTATAAATGGTTCCATCTAAGTCAATTAAATAGCCTTTATATTTCATCTATTTCTCCTTAATCCTTTTTTATTTCTTGCCAAGTGATGATTGCTTGGGCATTGGTAGCACCGTCGCTTGTAATTTCATGCTTGCTTTCCAGTCCAGTCCGCTCAACAGCCGATGTAATTACCCCACCTGGTCGCACTTCCTTTACATACTTGAGGTTGATTTTCTTGGGAATATACTGGGTCAAAAAATCTGCTCCCATGACCTCAAAAATCCAGTCCAAGTATTTACTGTTATTGACATGGCCATTCATATCCAAGTCGTAAAAACGAACATGGTAATCCTTGCTGAATGGTTCTTCCAAGGACTCATACTTTGGTCCACGGATAAGTTTTTTATCAAAATCAGACTGGTAAGGAGCCACAATCTCAGGTTCGACAGCATGGACTTTTCGACTGTCGCGGTCCATGAGAACAAAGGTCGCCAACATGTGGATGAGTTCCTGTCCTGCTTCATCATAAATGGTAAAGCGACGGTAGCAAAAGAGTCGATTGTAGCTCAGAGCTTCCGTTTCGATAGTGATTTCTTCCGCAAAACGAGGCAAACGAACCACCTCAATATCATAATCTGTGATAATCCAGACCAGATTATGCTCTTCCAAGATAGTCTTATCACTAACTCCTAGTTCAATAGACTGCATCCCTGAAACTTGTAGGGATAGCAAAATCACATCTGGGAGCTTGATATGACCGTTCATGTCCGCCATATCAAAAGGAATTTTCATTTTCATCTGATAAGTTAAGCCCATAATTCTACTCCAAAATAAATCGTTCTGCTACGGTGTCCCCCAAAAAGAGACCTCTTTTTGTCATGCGCACTCGGTCACCCTCTATTTGCATGAGACCTTGTTGAACCAAGTCCTTGACAATTTCTCCATAAAGTCCATCGAAAGATCGTCCAAATTTTTCCTCAAATCGCGCCATAGAGACTCCTGATTTCTTGCGGAGTCCCAGGAACATTTCTTCTTCCATCTGCTCTTTTTGGCTCAGGTGTTCTTCTGTGATACGCGCATTGCCTTCCTCAACTGCACTGAGATAATGACGAATGGGACCATGATTTTTATAGCGTACTCCGTTGACATAGCCGGATGCCCCAGCACCGATGCCATAGTATTCAGCATTGTCCCAGTACATGAGATTGTGCCGACTTTCAAAACCGGGTTTGGAGAAATTGGAAATTTCATAATGCTCAAAACCTGCTCGCTCCAGCTCTGCGATGATATATTCAAACATCTCAGCTTCCAGTTCCTCCTTAGGCAGAGGCAATTTCCCTCGTCGCATACGATTCATAAAGACCGTATGATTTTCCAAAATTAAGCTATACAAACTCATATGGGGAATATCCAGCCCAATGGCCTTAGCCACATTGTCCTTAACTTGCTCCATAGTCTGACCAGGCAGTGCATAAATCAAGTCAATAGAGATATTGTCAAAACCAGCCAGTTTCAGGCGGTCGATATTTTCATAAATGTCCTTCTCCAAATGACTACGCCCAATTTTTTTCAGCATCTTGTCATCAAAGGTCTGCACACCTAGCGAAACACGATTGACAGCCGAGTTCTTCAAAACGGCTATCTTATCCGCATCCAAATCGCCTGGATTGACTTCAATGGTCAACTCTTCCAAGGCAGACAAGTCCAAGTTTTTAGTTAAGCCCTTCAATAACACCTCCAGTTGCGGAGCTGACAGGGCTGTTGGTGTCCCACCACCGATATAGAGAGTTCGCAACTTTTGAATATCATAAAATTGAAACTCTTCTAACAGATGTTCCAAATAACTATCTACCGGCTGATTTTTTATAAAGACCTTTGAAAAGTCACAATAATAACAAATCTGGGTACAAAACGGGATATGCACATAGGCTGACGTTGGTTTCTTCTGCATAGTAATTATTATACCACAAAAAGCGAACAATACTTAGAATTCCGTTTAACAAAATCCTAGCATTGTTCGCTTTTTTTATCTAATCATTCTTTGTATTTTATGACTAACACGATTCCCATAACCAATCTAGTTTGTCTTTACAATACAAAAGAATGATTGTTCATTTGACTACATTTTTAGTCTTCTTTTTTCTTTCCAAGAGCAAGTCCGAGACCGCCTAGCATACCAAGAAGTCCTAGAGATGCAAGAGTCGCATTTGATTCTGTTCCTGTATTTGGCAATACATTTTGAGAATCATTTGATTTAGCTCCATTATCTATAGTAGTCTTAGTATCTACCTGATCTGCATTCGGAGTAACTGCATCTGGAATTGGAGTTGTTGGTGCAGGTGCAGGTTTATCTTGACCAGAATCTCCATTAGTAGCAGGTGAAACTGTTACATCTCCAGTTTTTGGATCTTGTCCTAACTCAACTGTTGGAACAAGTTTCGCTGGTGTTGTTACCACTGGTACTTCTTCAGTTGGTTTTCCTGGTTCTGTAATCTTAGCTACTCCTGGTACTTTACCATCTGGCAATTCATTATTTGGTACTTTACCTTTACCGTCTTGTCCAATTATTACAGTGATGGTGTTTCCATTCTTACCTGGAATTTCTACCTTAGTTCCTGGTGGATAAATTGAACCATCTGGTCTCTTAGGCGTTACTGTTACATCACCTGTACTTGGATCTTGTTCCAACTCAACCGTTGGTGTCTTACGGGCTGGTGTTGTTACCACTGGTACTTCTTCAGTTGGTTTACCTGGTTCTGTAATCTTAGCTTTTCCTGGTACTTTACCATCTGGCAATTCACTATTTGGTACTTTTCCTTTGCCATCTTCCCCAATTGTTACAGTGATTGTATTTCCATTCTTACCTGGAATTTCTACCTTAGTTCCTGGTGGATATGTTCCTCCATCCGGTTTCTTAGGTGTTACGGTTACATCACCTGAATCTGGATCTTGTTCCAACTCAACTGTTGGTGTTTTACGTGAAGGTGTTGTCACATTAACATTTTCATCAGGTTTTCCTGGTTCTATAATTTTACCTGTTCCTGGAACATCTCCTTCTGGTAAATCTTTATTTGGTACTTTTCCTTTACCATCTTCTCCAATTGTTACGACGATTGGTGTTCCATTCTTACCTGGAATTTCTACTTTCGTTCCTGGTGGGTAAATTGAACCATCTGGTCTCTTAGGCGTTACTGTTACATCCCCTGTACTTGGTTCTTGTTCCAACTCAACTGTCGGTGTCTTACGCGCTGGCGTTGTTACATCAACTGGTTGTGATGGTCTCTTATTCGGTTCTGTTACGATACCTTTTCCTGGTAAATCTCCTTTTGGAAGTTTATCATTTGGCACTTCACCTGATCCATTATCTCCGATAGTCACTTCGATTGGAGTATTATGATCACCTGGGATAACGACCTTGGTTCCTGGTGGATATGTTGTTCCATCTGGTTTCTTAGGTGTTACTATAGCATCTCCATTTGGTTTTCTTGTAATTTCGATTCCACCTGGTTTTTCTGGTTTTTCTGTTTGTGGTTCATTTGGATCTAGTTTCTTAGGTGTTTTCACTTCTAATTCAACAGAAGGTTTACCTGGTGGTGTGATCTTACCTGTTCCTGGAATTTCTCCGTCTGGTAAGTCTTTATTTGGAATAATTACTTTTCCATCTGGTCCAGTTGTTACCACAATCGGCGTTCCATCTTTTCCTGGGATTTCTACCTTAGTTCCTGGTGGATATATTGTTCCATCTGGTTTCTTAGGTGTTACGGTTACATCTCCTGTATTTGGATCTTGATCTAATACTAAGGCTGGTGTTAAGCGAGCTGGTGTTTCTACAGTAACTTTTTCTGGTGTTTTTCCTGTACCAGGTTCAGTGATTGTTCCCGGACCTGAAATATTACCGTCTGGTAAGTCTTTATTTGGTACTTTTCCTTTACCGTCTTCTCCAATTGTTACAACGATTGGTGTACCATTCTTACCTGGAATTTCTACCTTAGTTCCACTTGGATATGGTGACCCATCTGGTTTCTTAGGTGTTACGGTTACTTCTCCTGTGTCTGGATCTTGTTGTAACTCTACTGTTGGTGTCTTACGGGCTGGCGTTTCAACAGTTACATTTTCAACAGGTTTATTCGGTTCTGTTATCTTAGCATTACCTGAAGTTTTTCCGTCTGGTAATTCACTATTCGGAACTGTACCCTTACCATTTTGTCCAATTTCTACTCTAATTGGGTTTCCATCTTTACCTGGAATTTCCACAATTGTTCCTGGTGGGTATGTTCCTCCACCTGGTTTCTTAGGTGTTACGGTTACATCACCAGTATTTGGATTTTGTTCCAACTCAACTGTTGGTGTCTTACGGGCTGGTGTTGTCACATTTACAGGTTGCGATGGTTTCTTATTCGGTTCTGTTACTGTTCCAGTTCCCGGTTTAGCATCTTTTGGTAAGCTATCATTTGGAACTGTTCCTGAACCATCATTTCCAATTGTTACTTCAATAGTTTTTCCATCTTCTCCTGGGATTTCTACCTTAGTTCCTGGCGGATATGTTCCTCCACCTGGTTTCTTAGGTGTTACAATAGCATCTCCATTTTCCTTACGAGTAATTGCTATTTCTGTTGGAGCATCTGTTTCTGGCAACGTTGGATCAATTCGTTTCGGTGTTTCCACTTTAACATCTTCAGGATCTTTACCATTTTCTGTAATTTTACCTGTTCCTGGTGTTTTATCTTCTGGTAAATCATTGTTTAAAACTTTTCCTTTACCGCCTTCTTCTATTGTTACGATAATAGGTGTTCCATTCTTACCTGGAATTTCCACTGTTGTTCCTGGTGGGTATGTTGACCCATCTGGTTTCTTAGGTGTTACAGTTACGTCTCCTGTTTTTGGATCTTGTTCTAACTCTATTGTTGATGGTTTACGAGCTGGTGTTGTTACCTCTACAGGTTTAGATGGTGCTTTATTTGGCTCTGTTACTGTTCCTGTTCCTGGTTTATCAGTTTTTGGAAGTTTATCATTTGGAACTGTTCCTGAACCGTCATTTCCAATGGTTACTTCAATTGGAGTATTGTCATTTCCTGGAATCGTTACAGTTGTTCCTGGTGGATATGTTCCTCCACCTGGTTTCGTTGGTGTTACAATTGCATCACCATTTTCTTTACGAGTAATTCCTATTGTTGGAGTTTGAGTCGTAGGAACTTTTGGATCTGTTCCGTTTTTCTTCTCTTCGTCATCTGGAATTCCATCGTTATCATCATCTGCATCTTCTTTATCTGGAATTCCATCGCCATCTGTGTCTCTCAGAATCGTTACCGGAACTTCTACCTTAATTTCCTCAGTTTCTTTTCCAGTTTTTCCATCTTTTTCTTTTGTAATCTTAACAGGAATGTTAATTTGACGTTCTTCTTCATCTTTGTCCCAATTATCTACTGTTGGAGTTCCTGTTAACTCACCATTTCCGTTAACTGATAATTCATTTACTGGTGGATTTTCTGTTGTAATTGTAGCACCTGGTTTATTTGTTGTTACAACTGTAACCGGTGGAACTTCAGCTTTTTCTTTCATAGGAGTCGGTGGTGTCACTGTTCCTGTTAGTTCATCTGCTACTTTTGGATTTTTATCTTGATCATCTGGAATACCATCATTATCATCATCTAGATCATCTTTATCTGGTGTTCCATCTCCATCAGTATCCCTTAATACATTGACTACAACATCTTTTTCAACTGGTGTGTCACCTTCATGAGTTACAGTCACTTTGATCGTTACAGTACGATTTTCTTCAATTTCTCCCCAGTCTTTAACATCTGGCGTTCCAGTAACTTTACCATCAGGAGTTACAGTTAGTCCATTCTTAGGAGTTGGAGTAATTGTACTATTGTCTTTATTAGGTGTTACCACTTTATCACTTGTATATGCTTTATTTTCAATCGCATCTACCGGTGTTCCTACTTCAACTGTTAATGGTTTTCCAGCAGTTTCTGTAGATGATTGACTTGTTAAGTCTGTTGTTTTACTTGTCACTTGTGCAGTAACTGGTGAACCATCTTTTACTTTATCTGCAGGAATAATCACTTTACCATTTGCATCAACAGCAATTGTTGGATCAGAACTTGTCCAAGTTCCATCTCCGGTTTTTGTTACTGTTACTGTTTGTGGCGTATTATCTTCACCTGTATATGTGATAGTAGTAGTTCCTTCTCCAGTTAATATCGGTGTGATTTCTACCGTTCCGTTTTCTTTTGGTGTTACTGTTGGAGCTTGCGGTTTCACCTTAACAATTACATCAGTTGTTTCTGTTGAACCATCTTCATAAGTAATTGTCACTGGAATTGTATGTTTACTATCCGGAGTTACATTTGGTAATGGTGATGTTTTTTCCACTACACTTGTAATCTTAGCTGCGGTAAAATCTTTCGTTTCAGTTCCATCTACTACTCCAGTAACCCCTGTTTTTCCTGATAAATCAGAATTTGTTAATGGTGAATCTACTTCTTTAATAACATCAACAGTCGTTACTTTATGAGGTGTTGTTGTATATGTCGCATCATCAGATTCTACAGCTGAACCACCTGTACCTTTTGTTGCTTTGGCAGTAACACTAGTTCCTACTAATTTTTTAGGAATTTCTAATGAACCATTACGGAATACGACACCTTCTTTAGGAGTTTCAAGTTGCCAATCATTTCCATTTTTCACTAAGGTTACAGTTCCATCTGTTAATGGAATCGTTACTTTATCTCCATCTGTTGGTGGCGTTACTTTCACATTTCCATTTTGCCATTGTGCAATAGTTGGAGCTGCTGGTTTTTGTTCTTTTACAACTACATGTACAGTTACTTGATTTCCTGCTTTTCCTTGGCTATCAACTGGTTGAAGCGTTACAGTGTATACTCCTGCCCTTGGATTTTCTGGAAGTCCTGAAATAACATTAACTTTTCCTGTACCAAATGGCTTATCTGTAGTGCTGTCATCTTCAGTATCAGATACCGTTACTAATTCTTTTAGTAAATCAGCTGTAAGTGGTGTTCCTGCAGTGTAAACCTTAGGATTTTCTTGTGTTCCTACTGCTGCATCTTTCAACGTTACTACTGGAGCATCATTGGTTACTGTAATAACTTGCCATTTTCCTGCTGGTGTTGCATTTTGTCCAGTTTCAGGTTTGTAATCTACTCGTAATCCTAATCCGCTAGTATAGTTATCTGTATTATCTCCTGAAGCAGTTTCTTCTTTAATAAGAAGTTTTTTATTATTATCTGTTTCTTTTAAGGTAATACTTACTTTGTTTTCAGCTTTATTTGCTTCATTTACACTATTTGTAATAGCTTCTACAAAGTTATTAGCATTTGTAACTCCAGCTGGTGCCGTAGAAGGATCTACTTTCCAATCCCCACCATTTTCATCACGGACAAGAACAATACTGTTTGGTGTATTATCTGAGTCAGTGCTGTTATGGAATCGTAACTCGATTCGTTTTGCATCATGTGGTACTGTTACATCGATATGCTTGCTACCAGCAATTGTAGCAGAAGGTGAGTAATCTCCCATTGTAACGACTTTAGGGTCACTCACTTTAGAAACATTTGTATCTCCAACTTTGTTCACTACAGTAATTGGTAATGGTTTCTCTGTTTCTCCGTTTTTATTTTCACTTTGACGAAGTTTTACATTATCTGGTAATGTCGCTGTCCAAGTATCTCCATTAATGGTTACTTGTCCATCTTTGCTTGATAAAACTGTTTTATCTTTATCATTTAAGTGTACTTCTACAACTCTATCATCTGATGTGAATCCACCTAATGTACCACTGATTGTACGTGTTGTTGATGATACTGCATCCTGATTAAACGTTGGTTTTGGAGGTGCTACATGGAATATAACATCTTTTTGGATGCTAGCAGGTGTATAAACTTTAACAGTTTTTCCATCGATACTCTTTGTATAATATCCTGCTCCAGATGAGAATTTCACTAATGCTTTATAATCCGTTACTACACCTGGTTTGTTAAACTCAGTAGTAGTTGTTATTTCAGCATTATTCGTACTCCATTTGAAGTTCATTCCTGCTGGGTAATATTTATCATCACCATCATTATTTTGACCATCGACTACTTTTACAAAATTATGAGAGTCTTGTCCGTTATTTGCATTTGCTGCATCAACTAGTTTAGTTCCTAACTCAACAGTTTTTGGACTATTTCTAACTTCAACATCTACTACTTTATATTTATATTTATAAGTACCCTTATTACCTGTTGAATCTGTAACTTCTACACTACCTACATGGTCTCCTAAAGTGGCAGTATCTGTTGAGGTATTCGCTGCGTCTTCAATCATAACATTTGTTCCACTTGTCCAAGAACCAGTTTTTTCAATTTCAGTTCCATTTGGAAGTCCTGTTACTTTCAGATTAGTAATTTTATTTCTATCATCTCTTACATTGAAGGTAGGAGTGAATTTTGCTCCTTTAAATACTACAAAATTAGCAGTAGTATTCTCATCTTTGGTTAACAACATACCATCCATTGTAGCTGAAGGCTCATTCGCATCCGCTTTTACGACAGGAATTTGAATTTCATCTATTGAATGGTCTGGATATTCGATAGTTGCACCAACATAGTGAGAACCATCTGCATTTTGCTTAATAGCTCCGTCTTCCTTCATAGAAATCTTCAATCCAGTAGTTGTATTATCTATTTTTACAGGTCCACGAGTTGAATCAAAGGTAATATTTGATTTCAGTGCGTCAAAATCAGACTGAGTAATTTTCGCACTTGTAGCATTAACATCCACATTCACTGGTTGAGCTGAAACTTGTGGAACATATTTTGTTGCTTGAGTTAAAACTTTAAAGACTACATTTGTAGGATGTTCAGGCGTATTTCTTATCTCATTTGTTGCAGCATCTCTTGCATACATACCACGAGTAAATTCATCTGTATCAGCCCACGGTGTTGTCCCTGTTTTATATTCACTTACTTTTCCTGTTACTATGATATTTCTTGGAGCATCTACTTCTACATTATCCGTACGAGGTAATCCATTATGATTTAATCCTGGGAATCCTAATCCGCTAGATGTATTACCATTAGTTTCTCTAAATATAGCTTGTACTAATTTTCCAGAATTATCCGTTACAGCACCAATATTAAGATCTGTCTCTTCCGTTGGAGTTACATACACAACTTGTCTACCAGTAGCATCCACTACTTTTTCTTTTCCATTAGGAGTAAACTTGAATTTAGGTGGTTCATTATCTCCAACATTTGAATTAGCTCTTGATGGATCACTTTCTACGTTATCCTTTGTTACTGATTTTGCTGTAACTGGAATAGAGTCTTTTATTGCTCTATCTTTGATTGTTACTTTACCCGTAGTTTGATCAATCGTTACACCATCAGCTGGAGCATTTGTTAATGTCCATCCATTTCCTGTTTTTGTTGCTGTAACAGTTTTTGGTGTGTTATTCGGATCATTATAAGTGAAATTAAATGTATTAACATTTTCTTCAGTCACTGGCGTTACTGTAACATCCCCATTTGTTTCTGGTGTTACTGTTGGCGCAGTTGGTTTAATTTGAACTTCAATATTTTTTGTTAAATAGGCTCTATTTGTAATTTCAGAAACATTATCACCTGTAACTCCAGTACGAGGAACTGTTTGAATTCCATTTGTACCCGCATAATTTTCAGGGAAATAAGCTGCTGCTTTTACAACATGTTTACCTGGTGTATTGAAAGTAACATTATTCTTAACAGTATTATCTGGTTGAATAAATCTAAATTTCATTCCACCTGGGAAGAAACTATCATTGTGAGTTGTTCCATCAGTTGTTCTTAAGTAACTATTGGCATCATTTAGTGAAGTACCTTTATTTCCTTTAACAACTAAAGTACCATCTTGTTTAATTTCGCCTTTACCATCTTCAAACTCTAAATCAACGACTTCTGTTCTAAATTTCACCGTAGATTTATTGCCTTTATCAACATTACCGCTTTGGTCGTCTGACACTTTAAAAGTAGCCGTATGTTTTCCTAATGGTGCATCCGCAGCAACTGTTCCCGTAACATTTGTTGTTCCTGGATTTTTTTCTACTGCTCCTGTTTTTGAAAGAGTTGTTCCATTGTTAAAAGTAACACCTTTAGGTAACCCACCTTCATATTTTAAGTTTACTTTACCTTTAGGATCATTATCATACATTGATAATGGAACATTTAAAGTTGCCCCTCTATAAATACGAGTTACCGGAGATGTTGACTCATTGTCTGTTAATACAGTTGATTTGTTTCCATCAGTCGGATTAGTCATTTTAACTGTTGGTGGTTGGTTATCTGGAGCATCCGTTGGAGTAACTCCTTCACTTCGTTCAGAAGTCACAACCCCATTATTATCGACAGTTGTGATGGCTGTAATCGGTGTTCCAGGTAATGCTTCTGCTACAGTAATTGTTGCTGTAGCCCCATTCGTTTTTCCTGTTCCGATAACTTTTCCATTACTATATAGAGTAACTGTAGATCCTGTTTTAACCCCTGTACCAACATTTACTGTGATTCGTTGATTTGTTAATCCTTTTTTATGTTGCACATCACTTGCTGTAATCACAGGTTTTTTAGGGTTAACCGTAAAGTGAACTCTTCCATCTGATCCTGAATTTGCATCTTCCGAAGTTGAACCATCTTGATATCTTGCGACCGCAGTATAAGTAAACTTCCCAGCATTTGCCGTACTTGGAGCAGAATTATTTTTCCAATCCCAGCGCATTCCAGCAGGGAAATCTCCACTACCTTTACGCGTAACATATTTGTCTGCTACAGGATTACCAGTGTTTGGAATTACATCTCCTACAACTTTTGTATGAGTGCTACCTTGGATAGGATATAGTTTTGCTTGTTTTTCTCTTAAGGTTGGTTGTACTGGTTGGTCATCATATCCTGTATATGTTGGCTCATTTGTATCTCGTCCTGAAACAAATGTATATGCTTGGTTAGTAGTAAGACCATAAGTTCCGGCTACTGCTAAAGTAAAAGCATCTCTTACTTGTTCATCAGTAACCCCTTGTCTCAATTTAACTTTCACATGCATATGCACAGCTTTATCTTTATCATTTGTTTTTATTCCGATACCATATGAATATTTATTATATCTAGTATCAGTTCTTGTTATTCCGTAGGCTAACAACGGATCGTTACTATTCCCTCTGAAAGTTTCTCTCATATCCTGATCATAACTCGCACCATGCCTAATATCTAAGGTATTAAAATAAGTCAAATGCCCTTTTGAAACAGAGTCTCGCAAGAAATCAAAATTTTGACTGTCTACTTTTGTAAATTTTTCAGGATTTTGAGATAATGTTCCAGTATCCCCATTTCTTCTATAAACATCAAATTTTAAATCCCTCATAGTATCAGTTTTGTACGTTCCAAAGTTTCTCGAACCCGTATTTAAATCTAAAATTTGAGGCGGTAAAATCAATCTATAAATTTGATTGTAACTTTGATTAGCCATAGCTCGACCATCATTATTAAAGAAGACATCATAAACCACATAGCGATTTCCACCAATTGTTGTCGTTTTAGCAAATAAATCTACTTTTTTTTCAGTATATTCTGTCAATCCATTTCTAACAACTCTGTTTCCATCACTTGCACGGTGACGTTGATAAATCAATAAGTTGTCACTTGAATCCCATGTTGGAGAAATTGATGCCGCTCTATTATGAGAACCTTCTTCAATTTTATTTCCATTACGTGGGTCATTCTTACCTGAAGTTAGACGCAAAGTCGCTATTTTGACAGAATTAAACGTTCTCTTCACACGCTTTGTTAAATCTTCAATATCGTTAGGAGAAATGGTTGTATTCTGAATAACCCCTTGGGCTAATCCCAAGAGTTCGTTAGCTTTTTCAAATACTTCTTTAGTTGATTCATGTTCAGGAAGCTCAAGAACCGCTGCTTGTAATTGTTCAGCAGACAATTTTAGTGATTCTTTCTTATCTGAAATAGTTTTATCAGCTTCACTTAGTTCAGAAGCAGTTTTATTATCTCTGATTTCAGTCTTATTCTCAGTTGTAGTTTCTTGAACCTTGCTTGATTCTTTAGTAGCATTTGATAAAACAGTTAAATCATTTTCTAAAAGGGAAAGTAGGTCATTTACATCCTTCTGTGTTGCAGTATCACTATCTAGTAAGGCTTGTCCTTTTTGAACTCTGTCCTTAATCGGAGAAATAACTGAGTTGTCAAGATTTGATTTCGATGAAAGAGTAGCATTTAACTCTTCAACTACTTTTCTTAAATTCGCTTTATCAACCGCTTTGACAACGCTTTCAATATTAGTTGCTATTTCCTTTTCCGAAGGATTCTGTGCAGCCTCTACTTTGTTATCGGTAGGTTGTTGAATCTCTGCAAGTGATTTATCCTTCTCTTTCTGTTTAACCACATCTGTGGTATTTTGTGAATTATTTTCAATTACACTATCCGCACTCGCAACGCGCGCACCCAAAAACATCAGTGCTGCAACAGCTACTGAAGCCGCACCAAAGCTATATTTACGAATAGAGAAGCGTAGAACCTTTTCACGTTGGTGACGTTCTACTCTACTTAATGAATTCGATTTGTTTCCCATTTTTCCTCCTTATGTCAAGACATAAAATCAAATTAAAAAGTAATTTTTTATAGCTAAACCCAAGTAGGAATATAACCATAAAAAATCACTATGATGAGCATTCTACACATCACAGCTATCACAGCTATCACAGCTATCACAGCTCAATTATACCACATTCAACATATTTAATCAAATATGTAGCATTAGACTGCTTAAAATTCGAGATAAATTTTATATTTAGAGATAATATTATTAATATATTAATTGTTTGTATTTCGAAAACAAATCTATTCATAGAAAAAGTAGATGAATTTCTTTTCATTCAAGGTTTTATCCACATAAAAAAACCTATAAGCTCTATAGAGGTATAATCCACTAGAGAGTTTATAGGACCTAGAATAGTTACTATTTATTTTATTCTTCTGTTATATCAATCACAATCTCTTCTGATTCATCGAGAGTTTCGGCCTTTTCTTGCCATTGCTCCTTGAGATTATTGAATCGATCTTTTGATGCTTCTGTCGCTTGACGAGCACATGATTTGGCTTGAGCAAGTACACTGTCCACAGTGATTTCACCTGACTCAACCTGTTCTTTGGTTTTAAGAACAAAATCTGTAGCCTGTTCCTTGACTTCTGTTAGTTTTTCACAGACCTGATCCTTGGCATACTCAGGATCTTCTCTCAAATCATCTAGAAAATCTTGAGCCTGACTGCAAATTTGTTTGCCCTTATCGCTTGTTAAAAACAAGGCAAGAGCTGCACCTGAAACGGTTCCTAAAAGGATTGAGGATAGTTTACCCATAAGGTTTCTCCTTTTTTATTTTTTGAAAAATTTACTTGCAAGACGAAGAGCTGACAAACTTGCACCAGTCTTGAGTGTTTTTGAACCAGCTGATGAAGCTTTCTTGCTCAAGACACGCGCATGATCATTGAGGTCTGAAACAGATAGAGATAAATCTGCAACAGCACTAAAGAGTGGATCAATCGTTGCCACCTTGACATTGATATCATCTGCCAAGACATTGACCTTAGCCAGCAATTCATTGGTATGATGCAAGGTCACATCCACATCTGAAGTCAAGGTTTTAATCGTATTCTCTGTTTCATCGATAACACGTCCAAGCTTTTGTACAGTGATAATTAGATACACCAAAAATACAATCAAAGCAAGGGCTACAAGAATATATGCAACTTCTAACATTTACTTTTCCTCCTCTGTAACATAGTAAGGGGCCTTCTTTCGATTTTGATATAGAATGATAAAAATTCCAAGACCGATAAGGACAACTGATAGCCATTGAGACACTCGAAGTCCAAAGAACATAAGGCTATCTGTTCGCATACCTTCGATGACCATACGACCGAAACCATACCAAATCAAGTAAAAGGCAGTGATATGACCTCGTCTAAGGCTCTTCCATTTTCGTCTGAATATCAGAATCAAGGCAAAGCCAAACAGATTCCATAGAGACTCATAAAGGAAGGTCGGTTGACGGTAGCTCCCCTCAATATACATCTGGTCACGTATAAAGCCAGGTAGATAATCCAGATTATCCACTGCTGCACCATAAGCTTCTTGGTTAAAGAAATTGCCCCAGCGACCCAAACTTTGGGCAATCATGACGCTCGGCGCTGCAATATCTAGAAAATCCCAAGTATTAATGAGTTTACGATCAGCAAAGATATAAAGTACAAGGGCCCCAGTTATCAAACCACCGTAAATGGCCAAACCACCATTCCAAATGGCAAAAATTTCTCCTAAATTCTGACTATAGTAATCAAAACGGAAAATAACATAGTAGAGACGAGCTCCTAAAATAGCCAGAGGAAAGGCTACTAAGATAAAATCTAAAATATCGTCTGGTATGATCTTCTTTCTAGGCGCTTCTTTCATGGTCAAATAAACCGCAAGAATCAAGCCTGTCACAATACACAAGGCATACCAACGAATGGCTAGAGGACCTAGATGAATAGCAATTGGATCAAGCATTAGGCACCTCGTTTTGAGCAATAAGATTTGTCAAGCGTTCTTCAAACAAACGCGTCGCATCAAAGCCCATTTCCTTAGCACGATAATTCATGGCAGCTGCCTCAATCACGACAGAGATATTACGACCTGTTTTAACTGGAATGCGGATACGAGGAATGGCTACGCCAGAAATTTCTAATTCCTCTGCATTGTTTCCAAGTCGATCAAAAGTCTTATGCGTATCATAATTTTCCAAGTAAACAGCCAGCTGGACTTGTGAAGAATCCTTGACCGCACTCGCACCGTAGAGGCTCATAACATCGATAATCCCAACCCCACGAATTTCAATCAAGTGCTTCAAGATTTCAGCAGGTTCTCCCCAAAGAGTTATTTCATCCTTAGAGTAAATATCTACCCGATCATCTGCTACTAAGCGGTGACCACGTTTGACAAGCTCCAGACCTGTCTCACTCTTACCGATTCCACTATCACCTTGAATCAAGACACCCATCCCATAGATATCCATCAAAACACCATGAACACTGGTACGTTCTGCCAAACGAGAATCAAGGTAATTAGATAACTCTCCAGACAAACGACTGGTCGCCGTACGGCTGGTTAAAATAGCAATCTTACATTCTCTAGCTGCCTTTAGCATCTCCTCAGGAACCACCAAACCACGAGCAACAATGACTGCTGGTGTCTCAGGTAGAAACATTCTTTTCAAAACTTCATAACGGCTGTTGGAAGGCATGCCAATCAGATATGACCACTCCTTCATCCCCAAAAGTTGAATCCGCTCTGGCGTATAGTAGTCAAAATAGCCTGTCATTTCAAGACCAGGTCGCGTAATATCCGCTGTATTGATTTCCTTTTCAAGCAATTCTGGTTCGCCATAGACAATGTCTAGTCTAAGCTTTTCAATCACTTCTTTTACTAAAACCGACATCATTTCCTCCTTCAATCGAGTTCTTTTTACTATTATATCAAATTGTAGGAGGATATTTCAGATTTTTGCAGGCTTTGAAGTATTTATTTAAAAGAAAAAGACTAGATTTCTCTAGCCTTTCATTTCTAATTAGAATTTTTTACGTTTACGAGCTGCTTCTGATTTACGTTTACGTTTTACAGAAGGTTTTTCATAGAATTCACGTTTGCGTGTTTCTTGAAGAGTACCAGCTTTAGTAACCGCACGTTTGAAACGACGAAGTGCGTCATCAAGAGATTCATTCTTACGTACTACTGTTTTAGACATTTTTTTCACTCCCTTCAAGTTCAATATCTATTATATTCTACACGTAAAAGGAATAATTGTCAAGAAAAAATGCGGTTTAATTTTGATTATCTTCAATTTTAATCTTGTTGTTAATCTTGTTAAAATTGATTAACATTTATAGATGGAAATGATATAATAGTGACACATATTGATTAGCAAAAATTAGTATTATTTAGGAGTGAATCTATAACATGAAAAGAATCATAAAAATTTACCCTATGGTCAGTATTTTAGTTGTAATTTGTTTATTGCTAGGAATTCTTACTACCTTTTGGGGAAGTGTAATGTATGACTTATTTGCATTTCATTCAAAGCCAATTTATTGTTGGCAATACTTTAGTGGTACATTTATGCATGGAAGTAAAGAAGCACCAGTATGGTTTATATGGTTTCATTTAGTTTTAAATACTTTAATGTTACTTCCTTTTGGTGGGCTATTGGAGTATAAAAGGGGATCAAAATATGTATTTTTAGTTTTTATTACTTCTATGGTAATATCTTCAATTGTATTCCATATATTAACACAGAATCAAGAAATTCAGGCATCGGGTATCTCTGCTATTGGCTATGCTTTTGTAACGGGTGGGGTGATGAATATGTTTAGTATATGGAAAAATTTCAATTTAGGATTAAAACTATTTTATATCCTTTTAATCGTTCTATCTCTCACCATGCTTCTACCAAATATAACAGGCTGGATTTCAACCTTTCTTCACATGTCAGGAATTGCCAGTTATATCATGGTTTCCAGCATCAACAACTATCGACTGTCTTAATAAAAATCGTATAGTATCATAAAAAATAGTCAATACGATTATATCACAGTTTACAGACATTTAATAATTTTCTATTGGATACCTTTTTATATGAAATATCGACAACTGTTACGGGAATTTACAGAAAAATTTCTTTTAGCAGGATAGTGAACATTTGAAGTAAAAAACCACTCACTCCAAAGAGCAAGTGGTTTTTATACTTTTTATTTTTCAAGTAAGCTAAGCGCTTCAGCATCTGCGATGATGGTCACATCTGGGTGATTTTGTAAGCTACTTGCTGGTAGACTCTCAGTCACTGGGCCGGACACTGTTCCAGCAATAGCTTCTGCTTTTGATTCACCGTAAGCAAAGAGAAGGATTGACTTGGCATCCAAGATGTTTTTAATCCCCATTGAAATGGCTTGTGTTGGAACGTCTTCAATCTTGTCAAAGAAACGTGCGTTTGCTTCGATAGTTGACTGGTCCAGTTCTACTAGATGTGTTTGACTGTCAAATGGAGTACCTGGCTCATTAAATCCGATATGTCCATTGCGACCGATTCCCAAGATTTGCAGGTCAACTGGATGGTCAGCTAAAATTTGGTTGTAGCGTTCTACTTCAGCTTCAGCATTGTCCTTAACCCCACGAGGCAAGAAACTTTCTTTAAATGGTTTTTGGTTAAACAAGTTTTCTTGCATGAAGTAACGATAAGACTGTGGGTTGTCCCCATCAAGCCCTACATACTCATCAAGGTTGACACTAGTTAGATTTGAAAAATCAAGGTCACTCTCAACAATTTCCTTGTAAAATTCAAGTGGGCTACTTCCTGTCGCAAGTCCTAGGGTTTGAGCTCCATTGGCCAATTTTTCCTTCAAAATCTCAAAAGCAACTTTTCCACCTTCAACTTGGTTTTCAACTTTAATAACTTTCATCTTTTCATCCTCCGTTTTAATCTATATTCATTATATGGTATAGACCAATTTTTGTCAAGTGAAAACGATTTAATTTCTAAAAAAAGAGCGTCCAAACTTGAAACATGTTATAATGGATAGGATTAGAACTTAGAAAGAATGAACAGATATATGAATACAGCTGATTTTGATTTCCACTTGCCTGAGGAATTGATTGCCCAAACGCCCCTTGAAAAACGGGATGCCTCTAAACTCCTCATCGTCAATCGTGAGACGGGAGAAATGCAGGATAAACACTTCCACTCTATTATTGATATGCTGGAACCAGGTGACGCCCTTGTCATGAACGATACCCGCGTTCTCCCAGCCCGCCTCTATGGTCAAAAGGAAGAAACTGGAGGCCATGTGGAACTTCTCCTGCTCAAAAACACTAGTGGAGATGAGTGGGAAGTTCTAGCTAAACCTGCCAAACGCCTCAAGGTTGGTACTCGCGTCAGCTTTGGTGATGGTCGCCTCAGCGCTGTCGTTACAGAAGAATTGAGCCACGGGGGCCGTATTGTCCGCTTTGAATACCAAGGAATTTTCCTAGAAGTCTTAGAAAGTCTGGGTGAAATGCCTCTGCCACCTTATATCCACGAAAAATTGGATGACCGTGAACGTTATCAAACCGTCTACGCCAAGGCAAGTGGCTCTGCTGCAGCACCAACTGCTGGGCTACACTTCACTAAAGAACTGCTAGCAGAAATCCAAGCTAAAGGAGTTCATCTAGTCTATCTAACTCTTCATGTCGGACTCGGAACCTTTAGACCTGTCTCTGTTGACAATCTGGACGAACACGAAATGCACTCAGAATTCTATCAGCTTTCTGAGGAAGCGGCTGTCACTCTTCGCTCTGTTAAGGAAAATGGTGGTCGTGTCATCGCTGTCGGAACCACTTCTATCCGCACCTTGGAAACTATTGGTTCCAAGTTTGATGGGCAAATCCAAGCAGATTCTGGCTGGACCAATATCTTTATCAAACCTGGCTATGAATGGAAGGTCGTGGATGCCTTCTCAACCAACTTCCACCTGCCAAAATCAACTCTGGTCATGTTGGTTTCTGCCTTTGCAGGCCGTGACTTAGTCTTAGATGCCTACCACCATGCCATTCAAGAACACTACCGCTTCTTTAGTTTTGGCGATGCCATGTTTATCTATTAATTTTCATAATCAAAAAAGCGCATATTACCAGGCATTATCCTTTGGTGCTCTAAGCTTTTTTTCTAATGATAGACAAAGTCTGAAAAGCTCTCAGAATCGTTGTCTCAGCACCAAAAATACGTGAAATTTGCATAATTAAAATAAATTTCAGGGGGAGTTATACAAAAAAACGACGATTTAAATCGTCGTTTTACTTAGATAAATATGTAATCTTTTTTTGAAAATACGTCTATTTATTTTTTATGGTTTTTTATTGTAAAGTAGACCCAACCGAATGAACATAGGTTGTAAAAAGCAAATGAAAAAACTGCGAGGATAATAGCTTCTGTGTCTAAATAACCTCTTTCAAGACCGTTTTTCAACAACAACAAGCCTATAGTTTCGATAACGATCAAATATAAAAATATATAAAAAATTTTCGCCTTAAGCATATTGTTACCGCTTTCTTTTTATTTGGTTTTATTGTATAATAAAAATTTAAAAAAATCAAAAATACAAAGGAGTTTCCGTTATGTCTGTTTTCTGTATGTCTAGCATTTCCCCGTCGCTTGTTGTTTTTGCTGATGATAGCTTATCGGCAAACTCTAAAGTTGTATCTGGTGAGGTTCAGTTTGAGAATGGCTCATCAGTGCGGTTCGGAGATACGCAAGTAAATATTTTAAGTGATGAAGTTCTTGAGGTGGTCAATCCAGATGGAAGTGTAGACACTATTGAACAACGTGCTGATGGTGTCTATGTCAATGGGTCATTCTATATGGATTATCAAAAGAATGAAATCGACCTAAATATATCTTTTAGATCATACGATCCTAATGTTTGGAATTACGTCAACCAATACATGGGAATAAATTAGCCAACACATTCGCTAACCTCATGATTGGTTCTGGAATAAGTTACATGATTGGTAAGATAGGTTCTGTATTGGGGGGCCATGGGGTGCAATAATTGGTGGAGCATATTTTGGTATACAAGCTTATCAGTCTTACTTGGATTCACAAAGCCCATATCCATACTACATAACAAGTACTTATATCCATCTTTCTCAAAGAAAATGGAAGTTTATCACTGAATACTATAGAAACTCAAACTATACTGGGTATGTAAAAACCGAAACAACCTACGTGAATTTCTAAAATATAAACCCTGCCTAGATATAAAGGCAGGGTTTATATTTTAGTTAATTGCTCAAGTAATTTGTAAGCATAATACTTGCGAAACTCTATTTGTTCAAGCGGTTCAAAAGCTCTTGTTTTTTATCCTCAAGCTCAGCTCTCCTTTGCTCGATTTCTTCACGTTTTTGGGCGATTTCTGCTTGCGCCTCGGGAGTTTCCAAAGTGCCTTGTGACTTGTGAAATTCTACTAGCATATCAACGATTTTTGGGTCTAATTCGTTGACATAATCAGGATTTGACCATTTCGGCACGTTGCTTGCAGGTGCTTGCTTTTTGCCGCCTTTTTTGGGCGTTTTGGCTTGTTGTTCAGCTTTCTGACTATAGTTGACCTCGTGGAATTTTCATAGTATGCGTTTTGTAATGAATTAAAAATTCGTTAGTCTTTTCTAAAATTCAGATCTTTCAAACTCTGCACACTGGCATTAATCACCGCGCCGACAATCAAAATCTTAGCAATGAGAATAAACCAGAACATCATGACCACCACGACGATGGAACTAAAAAAACGGACGTCCACTAGGTGATTGACATAATTGTTGACATAGACTGAAAAAATATTGAGCAGTAAGACCAGGATCAACAAGACAAAGGCACTGCCTGGCAATACATGTCGAATCCGTCGGACCTTAACATTGGGCAGAAAATAATAAAGCATGACCAAGATTGCAAAAATCAAGGCATAGACCAAGGGACCTGTCAGGTCTTGCAGATAATCAAAAATAGGACTATCCGATTTCCAGTAACTTTTGATAAGGTTGAGAAGCATGCGGCCAAAGACACTGAGAAAGAGGGCTAAGGCAAAGAGAATCTGCAAGCCAAAACTGACAAACAAACTCATGAGCTGACTGGAAATCATTCCACGATTTTTAGCAACTCCGTAAGCTTTATTAAAGGCTTTCTGTAGGAAATTCATGGATTTTGAAAAGGTCCAGAGGGCTGACAAAACCGCAAAACTCAATAAGCCTGTTGACGGTTGGGTCAGCACTTCTGTAATAATCTTTGCCACCACATCATACATGGTTTCTGGCAAGAATTCATTGACAACCTTTAAAAAATTGGAAACTGGAATTTGAAAATAAGGGAGGATATTGACCACCACCAAAAGCAGAGGGAAAATCGAAATCAACCAATAGTAGGCTACTGCGACACTGGTCAACTCACTATCTGATGCTTGATAATAATGCAAAAAAGCTTTTAATAAAGGCTTGTCTATCAGCTCTTTCCACCACTTCTTCATATCATACTCCTTTATTTACAATCTTATACTCAATGAAAATCAAAGAGCAAACTAGAAAGCTAGCCACAAGCTGCTCAAAACACTGTTTTGAGGTTGTAGATAAGACTGACGAAGTCAGTCTCATACATACGGTAAGGCGACGCTGACGTGGTTTGAAGAGATTTTCGAAGAGTATTAACTAATTTCTTCTTACCAATTCCACCATATCATAAGGCAGGGTATTGGCAGCTTCCTTCAAGGAATAGTTCTCTAAGTTATTGACATTTTGTCGTAACTTCTTGGCATACTTGGTCGTAATCAATCGTTTTTCTTCGTATTCGAAAATCAACTTGCGCTCCAGATAATAGCCTCTCAGCATTTCATCGATATTGTTGGGCTTAACGCGATTGATAACCCGTTCGACAAAGGCACCACTAGTGATAATAGCTGTTTCTCGGAGACGAGAATCCTGCATGAAACTGATCAAGGAACTCTTATAAACCCCTTTTAGGTTCTCCAAACTTTCGATAATCATCTCTGTATTTTCTAGATAGAGCTCTGCAATTTGGTCATAGTCAAGGGCTCTGAGTTTCTGTGATTCTTCATTTTTCCAACTACGGAAGGTCTTGCCTAAGGTAAAGACTTCATGAAGGAGAAAACGTAAAATCCGCAAAGAAACAAGGAAATAATAGGTCAATCGTGAAGCAAACTTGCGATTGATACTTTGTTCCATGTTTTTCAGATAACGTTGGTAGACTCGATAGGCACGCTCACTCATCTTGCCTTCTTCGTAGGCCTGTTCCAAACCATCACTTTCAATACTGAGGATGAGAAGTTTCAAGGTCTCCCAGTCTTCTTGAGCCCCCTTATTTTCTTGACTCAAGATAAGATTCTCTATTCGTCCATGGTAATTGTCAATGGCTGCATAGAGAGGGAGCTTATTCTTATGAGTTTCAAGTTCTTTTTCTAACTCTGAAGTAACCTCATTCAAAATGGCGATATGCATGAGATAATCCTTGCTTTCTTCCTGTTCATCAGAAAGATGAGGAAGGACCAATAGACCCGTTAAAAAGCTGACAAGCGTCACACCTGCGACGAGGAAAAGCAAGAGAGGATACTCCTGCTCTAGATTACTTGGTATCAGAAGAATCGTAGCAATCGACACCGTTCCTTTGACACCTGAGAAGGTCAAGAGAAGCATGTCCTTCATATACTTATTTAGCTTTTTCTTGAGACGTCTAGTCCTATAGGCATAATAGCCATAAATCATGACAAAACGAATGGCAAAGAGGACAAAGGTAAGGGCTATAAGAGATAGCAATAAAAGTAAGGGATTATAGATTGGATTGGTCAAGATAGGCTCTGCTATCATTTCCAACTCCATCCCTAAAATCACAAAGACAGAACCGTTGAGCATAAAATTCACTGTGTGCCAGACCGTCTCGGTCACCGTATCCACTTGGGCTTCGAGGAGCGTGATTTTCTTAAAACGGCTTGCCTTTAAAATCCCAGCAACTACAACGGCAATAATTCCTGAAACATGGACTTCTTCTGCCAGGAAGAAGGTTATCAAGGGCAAACTCAATTCTAATAAAAGTTCGCTGGCAATATCCGTTGCGCGCAAACTCAGCAAGAATGTGTGAAGGAAACGGTTGGTCATGGCTGTTAAAAAGCCAATCAAAAAACCGCCTAGGATTGAAAAGATGAGCGAACTACTCGCTTGCCCAAGGGAAAAGGCTCCAGTTGTCCAAGCTGTCAAAGCTACCTGAAAGGCAACCAAACCTGATGCATCATTCAAAAGTCCTTCACCCTTAAGGACATTGGACACGCGCTTAGGAAAGCTAAAGCGCTCCGAAAGAGAGGCAAAGGCCACCAAATCCGTAGGGCCAAGTGCCGCCCCAACAGCCAAACAAGCCGCCAAGGGAAGGCTGAGCCAAAGAAGATGGGCCAAGCCACCCAAACTCAGGGCCGAGATGAAAATCACTGGAAATATGAGATAAACAATGATTCGCCAGTGTTTTAAAATAGCCGTAATATCTGCTTCTTCCGACTCTCGAAAAAGCAAGGGCCCGATAACTAGGGCCAAAAACAACTCCGTATTGAGGTGAAAGTCGGTATTGGGTAAAAAGAGACCAATCACGATTCCCAAAAGAATCTGCACCAAAGGGAGAGGCAAAAAGGGCAGGAGCTTATTGGTGGTACTTGAGACAATCAAAACCAGTAAAAATAGGATGAGGTAAATCAATAATTCCACGCACGTCCTCCTTAATCTTTTTTACAACAGGATTCAAATATCTCCTTCTGCTCTTTGATTTTTTGGTCAATCTTGGAACAATCCTTGTGCTCAATTTTTCTCTGGCACCGTTCCATTTCAAGAGCAACTAATTTTTTCTTGATTTTAAGCATTTTTTTGCTCATATGCGCTTGATCTAACACCCCCACCGCTCGTTCGTGGTGGGTTGATTCAACAAAATTCTGGCGCATGGCATCCAGCTTTTCACGTAGGTATTGTTTATCCATGTCTATATCTCTCTAATTTTTCAATCATCACTAAAAATGGTGGGTTGTTGACTTGGTTTAAAGTTCGGTAAATAGTAGCTGTATACTCTTGTTGATTCAACTGGCTCACAAAATCCAAGACAGCATCCCTCTCGAGGTCGCCTCCTTCATGACCATAGTAGATCATAATAGCAATCCGTCCCCCTTTGACAAGTAAGCTACACAGCTTTTCTAAGGCTTCAATCGTTGTCTGAGGTTGGGTAATGACTGACTTATCAGCAGACGGCAGATAACCCAGATTAAAAATCCCTGCCTTGACTTCTGTCACAAACTGGTCCAGTGTCTCATGGCCTTGCAAG
This sequence comes from uncultured Streptococcus sp., assembly GCF_963521865.1. GTDB lineage: Bacteria > Bacillota > Bacilli > Lactobacillales > Streptococcaceae > Streptococcus. The sequence goes on along the minus strand of NZ_CAUQWY010000002.1, from coordinate 12,860 downwards.
ATTAACTGGGCATTTGTCATTCCAGCTTGGTTCAAACGCTCTTGCGTCTTTTCCAAGGCTTGCTCCTGAATATCAAAGGCATAGACTTGCTTGGCTAGCTTGGCCAGAAAAAGCGTGTCATGGCCATTTCCCATAGTCGCATCCACTACGATATCATCCTGAGTTACAACCTCAGCCAAAAAATCATGTGCCATCTCAAGTGGTCTTTTCATTTTCAAACTCCTGTTTTACAGCCTTGCATCCTTGAACGCTTCCACGACGCCGCATCTCCATCTCAATGCTGTTGAGCACTTCCCACTTATTGAGGCTCCACATAGGCCCAATCAGCATATCTCTAGGCGCATCTCCTGTAATTCGATGGATGACGATATGCTTGGGAATGATTTCCAGTTGGTCACAGACGACCTTGACATATTCGTCCTGGCTCATCAACTGCAAACGTCCCTCATGGTAATCTCGTTGCATACGTGTATTGGTCATCAGGTGAAGCAAGTGCAGTTTAATCCCTTGAATATCGTTATCCGTGACACAGCGGCGGACATTTTCAATCATCATCTCATGAGTTTCACCAGGCAAGCCATTGATCAAATGAGAAACAATCTCAATCTTGGGATACTTTCTCAAACGCTTGACCGTTTCCACGTACAATTCATAAGAGTGAGCGCGGTTAATCAGGTCAGAGGTTGTTTCATAAGTGGTCTGCAAGCCCAATTCAACCGTCACATGCATGCGTTCCGATAACTCAGCTAAATATTCGATGGTTTCGTCTGGTAAACAGTCTGGTCGCGTTCCGATATTGATTCCTACTACACCTGGCTCGTTGATAGCCTGCTCATAGCGCTCTCGGATGACTTCCACCTTTTCATGGGTGTTGGTAAAATTTTGAAAATAAACCAGATACTTCTGAACATCCGGCCACTTACGGTGCATAAAGTCAATTTCCTTATAAAATTGCTCACGGATAGGCGCGTCCGGTGCTACGATAGCATCTCCAGAACCTGAAACCGTACAAAAAGTACAGCCTCCATGAGCCACAGTTCCATCACGATTGGGACAGTCAAATCCCGCATCAATCGGGACTTTAAAGGTCTTTTCTCCAAAGAGTTTTCGATAATAATCATTCAAGGTGTTATAAGATTTCATAACCTTCATTATAACAAAAAACACCCACAATCTCAAAAGCCTGACTTTCCTATAAATTCCTCTGTTTCTCGTTTCCATTAGCCATTTTTTATGATACAATATGGGTATGATTTTAATGAAATTAGCATCTATTTTATTATTGATACTGACCTTAGTCGTCTGCATTATCATAACCAAACTTTTTAGATTAAAAAAACTAGGACGAAACTTTGCGGATTTGGCTTTTCCAGTTTTAATATTTGAGTATTACTTGATTACAGCTAAAACCTTTACCCATAATTTCCTCCCTAGAATAGGCCTAGCCCTCTCAGTCCTAGCCATTATTCTCGTTTTTTTCTTCCTTCTGAAAAAACGCAGCTTTTACTATCCTAAATTCATCAAATTCTTCTGGCGTGCAGGGTTCTTATTGACCCTTGTTATGTATATTGAGATGATTGTTGAATTGATGGCTCAGAAATAAAAAGATAAATCGAAAACACCTCAATCAAACTGAAATACCGTGATTGAAGTGTTTTTTTCTTTATCTATTTTTTCATAAATTCCTATTTTCCTTCTTTATCAGGAAAGAGATAACCAATACCTACACAAGCCAGCACACCTGCTCCAATCACCAAGCCACTTGAAATTGGCAACAGGTCCAAAATTGCATTTGCGATGATAAAGGCAATAATGAAACATATCAGACTAGCCTTGTAGTCTTTTTTCAAAAGATTCTCTAGTGTGAAAAAGAGGAACAATCCTACCGGAATCAGTGACCAGAGGTTGACATCTAAAATTGGCCAGCCAACAGAACCAAAATACACTACTGTCGCTGCTGCTACTAAAAATACAATCCCCAATAATTTTTTCATTTGTTTATCTCCAATTTCGTTTTTAGGAACTTGAGTTATCTGATATTGATACCTCACATCCCTTACACAAATCATTATAGCAGAGGGCAGTTCCAAGAACAAGCTCTTTTGTCTATCTGGTCGCTATATCGGTCTAAGTGGTTGAATAGTTAGGATAAAAGAAAAGAAGCCTAATGAGCTTCTTCACTTTGACGATTGCAGGGTTTGAACCTGTGACCTAGACTTTACGAGTGCCTTGCTCTAGTAACTAATACTCAATGAAAATCAAAGAACAAACTAGGAAGCTAGCCGCAGGTTGCTAAAAGCACTGTTTTGAGGTTGCAGATGGAAGCTGACGTGGTTTGAAGAGATTTTCGAAGAGTATAAGCTAAATCGGTGATTACACTTACAGTATAGCACTCTGAGAATAGGTGTCAAGAAATTTTCATCTCTATCAGAAAAAGCCTGTCATGAGACAAAGCTTTGGTATTCTATTATTTACGAACCTGCACTTTCGTAGGCATCTAAGCCCCTATCCCAAAGTTTAAGGGAAATGACAAAGAAAACCAGGGAAATCAACATCAAACCTCCGATGTTAAAGATTACATCCTTGTCCTGCAAGAAATAGCTGGCAGGATAGTAGGCCGTAAAGGCAAAAGGCACGATAAAGCTAATCAACCAACGAAGAAGCGAATTGTAAATGGAAATCGGATACTTGGCAAAATCATTAAACATATAGAAAATGTAAATCATTGCTCCTGACTGCTTGGTCCAAAAAGCAATACTGGCTGTCGCTATTTTCAAGGAAGTGTAGATCAAGGTCGCAAAAGGAATACAGACTAGGAAAAGCAGGAATTTTGGAAGAGTCCAAGCAATGCTGGTCACTGTTGTTCCCAGTAAAATACCACCTACCAAGAGTTCTCCCAAGGCATCAATCTGAAAGGTCTCAACTAGGATGTGAAAGAGGGGATTGATGGGACGAGTCAGATACTTGTCAAACTCCCCTTTTCGGACTAGGCGTTGCCCTAGTGCCCAGAGATTGTCAAAAAAGAGATGGTCCAGTCCCTTGGGAATCAAAGAAAAACCATAGATAAAGGCAATCTCTTGAAAGGTCCAACCTTCTAGGGATGGAATATGTTGAAAGATGACATTAAGAAACAAGAGGTTCAAGCCTTGAGTTAAAAAAACTCCCAAGACACCAACCACAAAATCGACCTTGTACTCCATGATTTGCTTGATGTATTGTCTGATAAAAATCAGATGCATGCGTTGATATTTTTTCATACTAACCTCCTTGAATGGTGATAAATGACTGGACTCGTTTCCAAATCAACTGAGACAAGCCTACCATCACTAAGAGCCAGAAGAACTGCAAAGCGAGCGCCTGAAGAATCTGATTGGCATCATATTTCCCAACGATAATCATGACCGGAGTATAAATCAAGGATGAAAAAGGCAGGAAGGACAGAATATCTGCAACAACCTTTGGAAAGAAAGCCAAGGGAATCAAACTGCCAGACATAAAGGCCACTATGGAAGTCTTTAGTAGATTGGAACCCCAAAGATTTTTAAACACAAAGGCAGAAAACCCAAAGCAGATATTAAAGAAAAAGTTAATCAGATAGGCTAGGGTTAAGCTAAAGAGATAAAGGATGGTTAATCCCAGCACTTCTACAATTCCTTGTCCTGATAAGATTTTCATCAAAACAATGACACTTAAAAATGGAAGGCCAACAGAGATAAAAATCAACCACTTGGAACCAAGTTCTGTGAAAAGATAGGAGGCCGCAAAATGCACCGGTCTCAACAAGCGCATGATAATGGAACCATCCTTGACCTCCTCCCCAATCATAAAGGACGAATCTGACCTAGTCAGAAGATTTGTCACAAAACTCATGATGATGTAGAGGGTGATATCTGCCATACTGAAGCCCTGAATTAAAGACTCTTGCGAAGAATCAAAGACAGCCTTCCAGAGATAAAAGGCCACAAAAGCACCCATGACATCGCCAATCCGATAGAGAATAAAGTTGACTCGATAGGTGATTAATTCCTGAACACCTGCATTGATAAAGGGTTTATAACGTCTCCACAATTTGACCATCTTAGAGCTCCTTTCGATAGAAGCGACGGATAATATCCTCGATATCCGTATCCACCATCTTCAAATCGCGGATTTCAAAATCAGACAGGGTTTGCTTAATAATATCAGCTGATTGGTAGCGAGAACTATCGAATTCAATGTTGAGGCTATTCCCCTGTCTATCAATAATCATATCAGGTAGGCCTTCATAGTGAGAGACGAGATGACTTTGACCTGGTAGCAGTTCAAAGGAGAGCGTCTTCATCTTGCCAAAGGTTTCCTTTAGTTGGCTCACCGTTCCATCAAAAATCTCCTGCCCCTTGTCAATCATAAAAATCCGATCACAGAGTTGCTCAATATCACTCAGATCGTGAGTGGTCAAGAGAATGGTAGTCTCTTCCTCCTGATTGATCTGGGTAATGGCACGACGAATGTTATCCTTGACGGAAACATCCAAACCAATGGTTGGCTCATCTAAAAAGAGAACCTTGGGATTGTGGAGCAAGGACGCCGCAATATCCGCCCGCATCCGTTGTCCCAGTGAAAGAGTTCGCACGGGATCCTTGATAAAGTCTTTCAAATCCAAGACTTCATTCAAAAAGTCCATACGCTTATGAAAGAGCGAGTCTGGCACATCATAAATCTCTTTTAAGACCGTGTAGGTCTCTTGCAGTGCCAAATCCCACCATAGCTGGGTGCGTTGTCCAAAAACTATGCCAATATCTTTGACATAATCTTGGCGATTATCCTGGGGAATCTTGCCATTAATCCGACAAAAACCAGATGTCGGTTTTAAAATCCCTGTCAGCATTTTAATGGTTGTCGACTTTCCAGCACCATTTGCCCCGATAAAGCCTAAAATTTGTCCTTTTGGGACCTCAAAGGTCAAATCCTTGACCGCTTCAAAGGTCTGCTTTTCAGGATGAATAAAGGAGCGCAAAGCCCCCTTCAAGCCTGGTTCCTTAACAGTCTTCACAAAATTTTTCTGAAGATGCTCCACTTCTATCATTGCCATATCTATCTCCCTATCGTAAGGAATAGCAACATTGTATTTTTGACTACAAATATTCTAAATCCTTACTTTCTACACCTTCTACATTTTATTACTACAAAAGGCTTTATACCAACCTATTATAATCCAATAAAAAATAGAATGCAAGCGTTTGCCTAAAGTTTATGAAAATGAAAATTTTTCTCTTAAAGTGGGACTTTTATACTCAATGAAAATCAAAGAGCAAACTAGGAAGTTAGCCGCAGGTTGCTCAAAACACTGCTTTGAGGTTGTAGGTGAAACTGACGAAGTCAGTAACATATATACGGTAAGGCGACGCTGACGCGGTTCGAAGAGTATTAGTCCAAAATTCTGGCTTAATAGTCTCCTTAAAACACCAAAAAACCTGCCCAATGAGCAGGCTGGTGGATAAATAAACTAAAATTGTATCTAATGTAGTAGTCAAAGCTCACAAAAATCTAAAAACCTAAACGTTCTTTATCCCAATTCCCATACTCATCATACCCAAAACCATCAGGATCCATCGCATCAATCCCACATTGTTCTAGAAAACGAAAGCAGTCTTTGCAATAGTAAACTCCATCAGTATGATCACTACCATCCCAATTAAGCTCTCTCTTAGTGAACTCTCCACCACATTCTTCGCACGTATATAATTTTGACATATAATTACCTCTCTTTGTCCTTTTTAAATTATGTTTCAATCAAATATAGAGTGTAAAACTACAAGTTATTCTCTTTACGGAATTCCTCTTTTTCTATTTCTGTTCCTCCTCTTACAAAAGTATTTTCGCCTAGATGATATAAATGTACACAAGGAGATTTTCTTTCATCAGGATAAATATGATTAATAGCTTGTTCTTCTTGTAGCAGTTCAGAAAAGGTTGAATCATCTGATGTTTGGACTCGCTCTGTATCTTCCAAATCATTAGTCCATTTTTGATTAAGAGCATTTTTATTAGTCAACAAACTTATATAAACCAATGTAATTATAGAAATAAGTTCAGGATGTTTTTCTACAAAATTTAGACACTTCTTCCCAGCTTTATGTATATTATTACCTGCAGATTTTGATATTCTTTTTGTTCGGTTTAATACGATTTGTGCTCGTGTTTCGATTCTTTCCATATTAATTTTCATTATTTTTCCCTTGTTTCGATTTCATCTTACTTTTATTGAATTAACTACAATATATGAATTAATTAATCCAATTTTGTATTTTTTGTTCAGTATTTTTGCACATTCTAAGACACTTAAGTCTCCAGATTCTATGAAATTTATTTCTTGACCTCTATTACTTATCAAAAAGTCTGTAAACTTTTTAGCCATTACGCTCTTTCTAATCAATAGAAAGATAGAAAAAGAAATTAATAATAAAATAAACAATAATTGTATTTCCATAACAATACTCCACTTCATTTTTTAATAGTTTTACTATGATTATCTAATTAAATTGTACTTCTCCTCTTATTTAGTTAAGTATAGTACAATATTTTTTAACTGTCAAGTATTTTATATAAATATTATTTTTTTGTGTGTAGAAAATATTTTATCGTGGACAACTATTTAAATTATTTTTTATTTTTGTTATAATAGAAATAGAAAATTATAGGTAAGAAGATATGTTAAAAGAAAAATATCCATCAACTGAAGATACGAGATTAATTCTACAAAATAACCTAAAAGCTATTAGAGAGATTTTGAATTGGACAAGTTCAGACCTCAGCAATCTTATAGGAGTTACTAAACAAACCATCAGTAATATTGAAACTCAAAAAAGTAGATTAACAAAACTCCACCATATTGCGTTACGTACTGTAATAGACTTTGAAATTGAAAATTTAAAAAAGACAGATCGAGACAGAGCTGATAGAGCTGAAATGTTGCTAAATTTTTTTGATGAATCAGAAAAATATGCAGTGTCTGAGAATAAATCATTAGATTTTGAACAAATTAGTGAAGCATCTTCATTAATTGCAACCGCATCTACTGTCAAAAATGCTTCTAAAATAATTGGTTCACTTGTACCAATTATTGGGGCAACAGTTGTTGCAGCCTTAATGAACTCAAAAGACAAGAAATAATATTTATTTCGTAAAAATAAAACAATAAGCAAAAGACGAATAATTATTTTATCGTTTTTCGCTTATTTTTATTTGTACGATAATAACATTCGTTTAACCAAACACCAAAAAACCCACCCTTAGGGGCAGGTTTCTGATCTGTATTGTTCAGCTAGATTAAGCTTTACCTTCTGAACCGAATACGTCGATACGTTCTTCAACTGATGCTTGAATAGCTTTTACACCGTCAGCCAAGAATTTACGTGGATCGAAGAGTTTTTTCTTGTCGTATTCTGCTTCGTTTGCTTCGTAGTCACGAGCAAATTTACGAGTTGCGTTAGCGAATGCGATTTGGCATTCAGTGTTAACGTTAACTTTCGCAACACCAAGTTTGATAGCTGCTTGGATTTGCTCATCAGGAATACCTGATCCACCGTGCAATACGATTGGGAATCCTGGAACAGCTTCAGTCAATTTTTGCAAATGATCAAGGTGAAGACCTTTCCAGTTTTCTGGGTAAGGACCGTGGATGTTACCGATACCAGCTGCCAAGAAGTCGATACCAGTTGCAACCATTGCTTTAGCGTCTTCGATTGGAGCCAATTCACCTTTACCGATGATTCCGTCTTCTTCACCACCGATAGTACCAACTTCAGCTTCTACTGAGATACCTTTAGCGTGTGCTTTTTCAACAACTTCTTTAGCCAATTTAAGGTTTTCTTCAACTGGAAGGTGTGAACCGTCAAACATGATTGAAGTGTAACCAACTTCGATACACTCAAGTGCATCTTCGTAGTGACCGTGGTCAAGGTGGATAGCTACTGGTACAGTGATACCCATTGATTCAACAAGGTTAGCGATCAAGTTGCGAGCAACTTTGTAACCACCCATGTATTTAGCAGCACCCATTGAAGTTTGGATCAAAACTGGAGCTTTTTTAGCTTCTGCTGCGCGCAAGATAGCTTGAGTCCACTCAAGGTTGTTTGTGTTAAATCCACCAACTGCATAACCGTTGTCACGAGCTGCTTGGACAAATTTTTCTGCTGAAACGATTGCCATTTTATCAGGCCTCCTGTATATTTTTATGGGACATCCCATTTACATTGTTCATTTTATCACTTTTTGACAAAAAAATCTAGTTTTTCCCGTAGTTTCGATTGAATTTCTTCTATCTTCATCCATGTAAACCCTTTCTATCCCTAGCCCTGAGTAACTTTTGGAAAAGCTATAAAGAAGGTCAAATGATTTTCCTCCATCTCGAAACGATAAGGTAAATTTTCATGTTCTAATAAACTTTTGACCACAAAGAGTCCCATCCCAGATCCCTTGGTCTTACGACTAGCATTATCAGAAAAAGATTGAGCTAGTTTTTCTTGTTCTTCTGGACTACAGCTATTCTCGATAAAGAGTTCCCCTTCTCTTTCTCCAATTAGAACTAAACCACCTAGAACAGAGTGCTTAATAGCATTGCTGATGAGGTTAGACAGAATTAATTTCATGACAGATGGGTTTAGATAAGCCTGCTGGTAGGTCAAGCTATTGTCAATCTGGAGTTCTCTTTCCTTGGCTAGTAAAGCATAATCCTTAACCAGACTTTGCGTCATTTGGAATAGGTCAATGTTCTCCTTCTCCTCTCGCAATTCCTGCACAGAAGAGAGAGAAAGTATTTGAAGAACATGATGACTGAGATCATCCACAATCTCCAAGGAAACTCCCAGATAGTGATCTCGATCCTTATAACGTCCGACATTTTCTTTCATATTTTCAATCAAGATTTTCAAACTAGCCAGAGGTGTTTTCAATTCATGAGAAGCACCTCGTAAGAACTCAACCTTCATCTTCTCAAGTTGGAGAATAGCTTCATTCTTGTCATGCAAGTCCGCAATAACAGTCAAAAGATGCTGGTAAAGGCTATTGATTTGTTCCTTGAGATCACCAATCTCATCCTTAGAATCCACACGCAATCTCACTTGGACATCCAGTTCCATCATCCGACGAGTCACTCGCTTGATTTCCAAAATCGGTGCAACAATGGTCCGAGCATAGATGTAGGCCACCAAAAGGGAAATTAGAAAGGAGGCCAGCAAGGTATAGGGTAGAAACTGAAGACTAATCTGCTCTGCTTCCTTTTGCAAATCTACAGAAGCTAAAAACTGAAGAGTCATAGTTCCGCCATCAGACGTTTTCACTTCCCGCTCCTCTATAAAGAGGGAGGTTGTCTGACGGTCCGTATCCAGAGGAATACTATCCTTGACTTCTAACTTGTCCTCGGTCATCTCGCCCTTGACGGCCCCCTTGATATCACTGGTCTGAGAATACAAGTCTAAGACTTGCTCGATGCTCTGCCTATCCTTACCTTCTAGGGACTGGGCAATGGCTGTCGCTTTCTGCCCAATGGTTTCCTGACGATGGATCAGATAAGTCGAGGGAAATAGAAAATAAATGGCTAAATGAAGACAGACGACTAGAACACTAAAAATCGAGAAGGTATAGATAAATATCTTTGTAAATAAACCTGTTCGTTTCATTTTCGCTCCAATTTATAACCAACATTGCGCACAGTGAGGATGCAGTCCAAGTCCAGCTTTTTCCGCAATTCTTTAACATAAACATCAACTACCCGATCAAAAGGAACTTCATCCGTAGCCTTCCAAACTCCGTCTATAATTTGCGACCGACTCAAGGCCCGCCCTTCATTTTTTACCAAATAATCAAGAATTTCTAACTCTTTGGCATTGATTGCTACTTCCGCACCTGCTAGGGTTGCACTGTAGCTCTCAAAGTCCACCTTGGCATCCTTATAGGAGAAGATTCGTCCCGTATCATAGTAGCGCTTGAAAATCGCGTCTATCCTCACTTTTAAGAGGGACAGAGAAAAAGGCTTTTCCAGATAGCCATCTGCCAGAGATGCAAAAGCACTCATCTTGTATTCCTCATCCTGAAAGGCTGTTAACATCAAGACAGGAACCTGACTGGTTTTACGAATCTCAGCTAGGACTTCCAGACCATTGAGTTTGGGCATCTGGATATCCAGTAAAACCAGGGCCACCTCATAGCTAGAAAATTGCTCCAAGGCTTCTTGTCCGTCCGCCGCCTCAATGGTTTCATAACCACAATCCGTCAAATAATCACTGACCCCCTCACGGATCATCTCTTCATCTTCTACAATTAAAATTTTCATACTTTAACTGCTCTCTTTTTTTATTTTTCTTAGAATAAATACCTACTCTATTTTCTATTATAGCCTCTTACTGGACTTTTGTCTTTAAGAAACTGACCACTAGATAAAACAAAGAGAGCCTATCGCTCTCTCTGCTTGCATTTCACTCTCTATAGAATGAAAATTATTTAGCTGCTTTTGAAAATGTTACAACGTAGTTATAATCTTTCCCATTAGCTTGATAGACATAGTCCTCTTTGAAAGTATAGCCGCGTTTGCTCAACTCTTCTTTCTTAGCTTCAACTTGGTTCTTAACTACTACTTTCACCTCTTCATTTGATAAACCTTCCGCAATTTCAAGAGAAGTTCCATTGATATCTCCAAGGAAACCTGCAATATCTTTCATTTGATCAAGGTTATAAAAAACATTTACTTTGACCTTTTGAGGAGCTGGCTGTTCTAGACTTCTACGATTTCGGCTAGCACGTGGTTGAACTGATGGAGCCATTCTGAAACCTGAAGTTCCTGTAGTCTCCTTAGTGAATGTAACGACGTAGTTATAATTTTTCACAGTAGTATCTTGTTCAAAAATAATGTCATTTTTCACATAATACCCTCTAGTAGCTAGGTCTTTTATCTTGGCTTGAATTTTTTCTTTTACTAACTCTTTTGCCTGTTCTTCATTAGTTCCAGCAGGAATCATGACAGTGTTATTTTCTCCTGGGTCAGATAGGAAACCATGAATATCTGGCATTCCAGCGAAGTTATAGCTAATATTGACAGTGCCATCTGGTTCTGATGTTGAACGTGCTACTCTTCTTGCTCTTGCTTGAACTGATGGAGCATTTCTAAAACTTGAAGTTCCCGCTGTAGTTTCTGTTGAAGCTGGTTGTGGTTGGGCTGTTGGTGCTGATGAGTTATCTGTCCCTTCTGCTGAGGCCGGTTGCGTTGCTCCTGAAGGTGCTTCTCCTGAACCATGTCCTATTGCTGTGCTTCCATTGTCAATAGTAGTACCTTCATTACGACCATTTGTTAAATTATCTTTGTTATAATTTGGTGCAGGTAATTCTTCACCTGGAACATTAATCTCATCAATCTTAGTTTGATATTCATCCGTAGCATCTACTGCAGCATCGTGATCTTTAGCATTATTTATCGCTTCTAATCCTGCTTCTTTTAATTCTTTTAATTTAGCTTCTAACTTAGCTTTTTCTGCTTCATCTTTAACTTTTTCAATTTCACTAAGTTTTGAAGATGCAATTTTTTCAATAATATCTTTTCCATCTTTTTTTGCTTCCTCAAGTTTTTCATCTTTAGGTGCTACTTCAGTTGGATTTGCTACTTTCGGTATTGTTGCAGTTGGTTCGTCTGCTTTCGGATCAGCTGTTGCTACTGGCGCTTCTACTTTTGGTGTTGAAGACGCTGGCTCCTCTGATTTTGGTGCCGGAGTCGTTGGCTCTTCTACTTTTGGTGCCGGAGCCACTGGTTCCTCTACTGTTGATGCTGGTGTTGCTGGCTCGTCTGATTTTGGCATTGTTGCCACTGGTTCTTCTGCTTTTGGTGTTGTTCCTGATGCTGGTTCTTCCACTTTCGGCGCCGGTGTCGCTGGCTCCTCTGATTTTGGCGCTGGAGTCGTTGGCTCTTCTACTTTTGGTGCCGGAGCCACTGGTTCCTCTACTGTTGATGCTGGTGTTGCTGGCTCGTCTGATTTTGGCATTGTTGCCACTGGTTCTTCTGCTTTTGGTGTTGTTCCTGATGCTGGTTCTTCTGTTTTTGGCGCCGGTGTCGCTGGTTCCTCTGCTTTTGACGCTGGAGGCACTGCTTCTTCTGCTTTTGGTGTTGTTCCTGATGGATCAGTCGCTACTGGCTCGTCTGATTTTGGTTCAGTCGCTGCTGGCTCTTCTGCTTTCAGCGCTGGAGTCACTGGCTCTTCTGTTTTTGGCTCAGTTGCTGCTGGTTCTTCTGCTTTTGGTGCTGAAGTCGCTGGCTCCTCCACTTTTGGCGCTGGAGCCGCTGGCTCTTCTACTTTTGGTGCCGGAGCCGCTGGTTCCTCTACTTTTGGTGTTGAAGACGCTGGCTCCTCTGATTTTGGCGCTGGTTCCTCTGCTTTTGACGCTGGAGGCACTGCTTCTTCTGCTTTTGGTGTTGTTCCTGATGGATCAGTCGCTACTGGCTCGTCTGATTTTGGTTCAGTCGCTGCTGGTTCTTCCACTTTCGGTGCTGGCGCTTCTGAACTTGGATTTGAAACTACAGGTTGATTTGTAGTTTCAGCATTTGAAGGAGTAGTTTCTGTTACTGGAGTTGAAGCTCCTGAATGACCCTTATTTGTTACACCTGTTGATGAATTTGAAGATTCGGCTTTTGTTTCGGCTTTTGGCGCAACTGAGACTGAAGTTTCTGATTTCGGTGCTGATACTGCTGGTGTTTCCACAACTACTGGTGTCGTTTGTTTAACAGTAGTTGTTTGCTCTCCAGTTACAGTATCAGTCTTTGTTTCAACTTCATAACTTTGATAGCTACCAGAATTATCAATCGACACTCGCTGTCTTTTGACTTCTGTATTTCCATC